>NZ_JAUBPB010000116.1:0-10318 GCF_036700545.1 Microcoleus sp. SVA1B4 | reverse complement strand
CGCCCGTCCAAAAAGGACGGGCGGGACGCCCATCCCACAATAACAATTAAAATTGTAAGTTATTTAATTCGCGCTCCAAATGAGCGTTTCACGGAGTGATAATCGCTTTGGGCTACATACATATTTGGCCGCTCATCTACTTGTTTAGGAATAGGTTTTTCCCGAAATTGTGCGTGGGATATCAACATATAATACTTATAATGACTAATCACAATTTAGTAAAAAAGTCAATACAGTTTCATCAATTCCCTTTAGTTTCAAAGGCTTATATTTAACAATGCGATTTTCCTCCACATAATCTGCAACCGCCGCTGAAATTAGCACCGTGTTTGGTTCCGTCACCTCTTGCAAGCGGGCGGCAATATTCACGCTCGGCCCGATCGCAGTATAATCCGATCGATCGGGGCCGCCAAACATCCCCACCACGGCAGTACCCTGGTGAATTCCGCAGCGAAACCGCACCGGAGGGACGCCATTTTCCCCAACAATTCCCTGCTCCAACCAGCCCTTGTTAAGCTCCTTCAAAGCTCCCAGCATTTGCCCCGCAGCAGCCACAGCGCGGCGTACTTGCTCATTAGGCGTTAATTCCTCCGGCGCGCCAAAGAAAGCCATTACCGCATCTCCAACAAACTTGTCCACCGTACCGCCACTGTCAAAAATAGCCTTAGTCATTGCCGCCAAATATTCATTTAACAGCTCAGCTACCCGGCGAGATCGCAGCGTATTTGCCATTTGAGTAAAACCGACAATATCGCTAAACAAAATAGTAATCAATCGCGGTTCCGGGCGCAAATCCAAAGCCAAATCTCCAGCCGCTGCAGCCTTCACCATCGCCGGCGGCAAAAATCGGCGCAGCACCGACTCAGTTAAATAACTGTTCAACTGCTGCACTCGCCGCTCGTTTTGTTTGAGGGCGATCAAATTCCGCACTTCCGCCAACAATTCTCGATCGTTAAAAGGCTTGGACAAATAAGCATCCGCACCCCGTTCTACTCCTTCAATTCGAGTATCTTCGTCGGCTTTAGCAGTCAGCAAAATTGCCGGAGTTCCCTGCAATTCCTCATCTTCTCGAATCATCTTAATCAAATCCAAGCCTGAAATCAAAGGCATCATCAAATCCGTTATAATTAAATTAGGGCGACGTTTTTTAGCCACGGCAAATCCTTCTTCTCCGTTGCGGGCGAGCAAAACTGCAAAGCCGGAATCTCGCAGAATTGCCGAAACATAAAAGCGCAAATCAGGATTGTCGTCAACCACCAAAACCGTTCCCACTGCTGTTTCCGATCGGACAGGTTGGAGCGACTCAAAGTTATGATTTTCAGCCTCATTTTCTGATAAATCCGCCTCCACATCGGCCAGTTCCACCGCAGCTTTCGATGAGTGAAACTCCGCAGGTATTTCTAGTACCTGTTCCGGGGGCAAGTGAGTCGAACCGAAGTGCAGCCAAACGGTAAAAGTAGTACCTTCGCCGTAAACTGACTCAACTGAAATTTGACCGCCGTGGAGTTCGACTAATTCTTTGACAAGTGCCAAACCTAAACCGCTGCCTTCGTAGGAACGACTAGCTGAACCTTCGGCTTGGTGAAACCGCTCGAATAAATAGGGAATTTGTTCGGTGCGAATGCCGATACCCGTGTCTTTTACTTGCAACAAGCAGTGAGCGCCGGCAGATTCAACTTTCAGGGTGATAGTTCCGCCTTCTGGGGTGAATTTAACAGCATTTGATAGCAGGTTGTAAATAACTTTGTCGAATCTTTCCAAGTCCAAATAAAGTAAAGGACATTCTTGCAGTTGGGTAATTAAGTGCAGTCCTTTTTTCTCGCAGTAGGCGCGGAACGACTCTGCGGTAGAGTAACAGAAACCGACCAAATCGCAGGGGCGAAAACTCGGCTGCATCCGTCCGGCATCTAGCCGCTGCAAGTCCAGCAGTTGATTTACCAAGCGCAGGAGGCGGCGGGAATTACGCAAAGCGATTACGGCTTGTTCGTAGGGTAAGTCTTCTTTGCGTCTGCAAGCTGATTCTAGAGGGCCGATAGTTAGAGTTAGAGGGGTGCGGAACTCGTGGGAGATATTTTGGAAAAATTCGGTTTTGAGCCGATCGGCTTCCAAAAGCCGTTCTGCCTGCTGTCTGGTAGTCTGGTAGAGGCGCGACTGCTGCACAGCTAGAGCAGCTTGAGTTGCAACTATTTGAGCCAGGTCAATGTCTGAGATGTTCCAGCGGCGGATGCTGTGATTTTGGCGCAGGGAAATGCTGCCGATGATTTTGCCTTCTGAGAGTAAGGGAACGACTAACAGGGCGCGGGCTGGCGATCGAACTTGCAGTTCTGTAACATTTAACTCGGGGTGTTCGTCGAGGTCTTGGATCGCCACCGGCTCTTTTGATACCATAACTTGCAACAACAGCGGATTGCCTCGAATCGGCACCAAAGACTGTGGCAAAGAAGGATGGGCAAAAACCCAGGCGCGAGTGTTAGCAGCAGCATCACCAGAATCCGTCTCGTAGCCCAGAGAGTTCGCAACTACTTCTGGATTATCAAGAAAACCCTGTTCTACAGCCACGGTATCCCTATCTGTGTCGTATAGCCCCACGCATTGGACGTATTCATCATCTTCTGTCCACAGAGATAGGGCGCAGCCGTCAACTTGCAAAGCTTGGCCGAGTTGTTGAGTAATGGCTGCAAAAATATTTTGGGGATCGAGACTCGATCGAATTGCCGTAGTAATAGTATTGACTAAGGCCTCGCGCTTGGCCAGCGCCCGCACCTGTTCGTAAGCCCGGGCTTGAGAAAGCGCCAAAGCCGCTTGGTCTGCCACGGTAATTACCAACTGTACCTCGTGGTCTTGCCACTGGCGCGGTTCCTCAAACTGGTGCAGCGCCAAGACTGCCATCAGTTCGATTTTGTAAAATAGCGGTACGATCAAGCTCGATCGAATATTCGCAGCTTCGTAAGCCTGCTTTCGCTGTGGATTATCCCAGTTTAAAACTCGATCGTCAGTTTGGGCATCTTGAATCACCTCCACATCCAAAGTTTCCCAAACCAAATCCGGCAGCAAATCCGGGGAGAGTTCGGCAGCAGAAGCATCTGGGGGCATCGCTTCCTCATCGCCCCCCAACCCTTGAGTTTCTGCCTTCTGGTAAACGAACCACTCATCGGCAACTCGGCCGTCTTGGAACGGCCGCAGCAGACAGCAACTCACCTCAAACATCTGCCCGACAGTTTCCACAATTCTTTGCAGCATTTGCTGGTAATTGGGAGCCGATCGGATAGTATTGGTAACGGCATAAAGCAGCGATTCTTGGCTCAAAGCACGGCGCAGTTCATTGGTGCGCGTTTTCAGAAGATTGTGAGTCTCAACAGCTTGACTAACAAGATTGATCAGCTCTTGAGCATCCCAAGGCTTGGTAACGTATTTGAATACTTTGCCAGCGTTAATAGCTTCTACTAAATCTTCAACATCCGTATAGCCAGTTAAAATAATTCGGATCACATCGGGGTATTGAGCCGCCGTCAGGCTGAGAAACTCCGTACCGCTCATTTTTGGCATTCGCTGGTCAGAGATAATCACTGCTACTTCTCCCTCTTTTGCCAAAATTTCGAGAGCAGCGGGGCCAGATTCGGCTCTGAGCACTTTATAGTCTCGATGGAAGGTGCGGTAAAGCAAGTCGAGGTTATCCGGTTCGTCATCGACTATCAGAATTTTTAGCTTAGGATTTTCTTGGGAATTCATGCACCGTTCTCCTGTGCCCCGGGGCTGTTCGATTTAATAAGTCTGATTAAAGGAAGAATTCGCCGATTTAAATTGCTGAAGTCATACCATTTTCGATTTTCTATCTTCGATTTTCGATTGCGAATGACTCCTGACATAAGGATTGGGAGTTTGCCTAGGTCGCCATTATTTTGGGAAAATGGTATCACAATAATTCGTGGATATGAATTTGTTGTAAGTATGCCGAGGCAAGCATCAACCTTGATTTTTGATGTCTGGGTTTTCAATTCGGAATTCTTCTGAGCCACAGTTATCTGTCGTGCACCCCAATTTTATTATTCAATGATATTCACATAAACTCGTCTCCAGATAAATTTCTTTCACCCCTTACCTTGAGGCAGCCGGAGATCAAACACAAATCTGGCCATTTTAACTGCCGTCTGGATATCTCAGAATACAGAGGAATAACCGTCTTGATTGTGAGTTGATTAGCCAAATTTATGTTTGCTCCTGCCTCCTGGGAATATTTTATTTGGTATGTGAAAGCTGCCCGCAGCAAAATACTATAGACAACCAACATCTTCGCCTGTGTTTTTTCCCACAAGTAATAGCAACTTTAACAGTCAGCCAAGGATAGCGACCACCATCGGGCCCTGAACCCCTGACTGATATTCGGGGGTGGCCCACAGACCACAGAGGTGTCTGTGGGAGTGACGCAATTGCTGTACCATTTTAGTTAGACTTGCACTTTTTTCCCCGATATCGGCATTTTTTGTGCGTCCTGCAGGCCAACGCCCAAGCTAATTACTGCGGCGAAACACCGCAAGTTTGAGCATCCATCTGTTAATCTTAGCTAGGGATGTACTCTGTGGAAACCGATCGGTCGATTTTAGATTTTAGATTTTAGATTTTAGATTTACTCCACAGATGAATCGGGGAGCTTGAACTAGGGTCTAAAATTTTGATCTCTCCACGACGAGTGTCGGTGGCTTGTATCTGTTTTTGGGCAGGGTCAATCAGCTCGATCGAGGTTTTGAAGGTCTCGCGCGCAGCAGAGTATCGAACCGACGGGGAAAACCCCTGCAGACTGTTTCCAGGCATCCAAATTTAAATTGGACGTTGGAAAAGTACCAAGTAGCTCAACAGGTAAGGCCGGTTCGATTGGGGACGGGCGATGGATAGCCCAGAACTGCTGAAAGCTGGGGTGCCAGGCCGGGGGGCGGCGGGGAACATCCGACGCGCCAGCGATCCCAGTGTTAGTATGGTCAGTCGTTGAGTTTTTCAACTACCGCTTGACGGATAAATTATATTCGATCGGGTATTTCAATAAGCAGAGAGCGGTAGGATTTCGGGAACCTGACGTTAAAACCTTTGTGATTGTTTTTAATACCTTGCCCGCTAAGCTGTCGCGCATTTAATTTGTAAGCTACCGTTTACTTAAACTCTTGTGATGCCGGCCGAAAGCCAGGGATCAAGCTTCAATTTAAAGGCCAAATAGCTGATCCACAAATCTAGTATTAGGGGATGAGTTTTATTTTTTCATAACTAGAGTATTAAATGCTAAAAATTTTCCATTTACCTCAAATGCTACTTAAAGTCTATCGCCAAAAAATGTAATTTAATCGGGCAAATAAACTATGCCTATAAGTTACGTTATAAGAGCAGTATAACATCAGTGAATTTTCTAAGAGGGTAGCTTAGAAACCCGCGTAAAAAAAATTAATATAGTGGCCTGGCATTGTGAATCCTTCATTTTTTTCCTCACCATCTCACCAACAACAAACTCCCGGACTTTCTGGTTTTTCGATCCGGGTGGCTGCGCCCAACGACTTAACGCAGCTAGCTGATATTTTAGCCATGAGCTTTCACTCCCGCGAGGGGTTTGTAGAATGGGTGTATCCAGTGTTGCGTTTGGGCATTTACGAAGATTTAAAAAATCGACTGCGTTCTAAGGCAGAACATTACATTTGTCTGGTTGCTGAGCTAGTCTCGCGCGAGGAGGGAACGCAGAATTATCGATCGCACCGAGATCAGCGCATAACAGGAACAGTAGAAATGGCTCTGCGTTCTCGCTTCCCTTGGCAAATCCCTAGTTCTGACTATCCTTATTTGTCGAATTTAGCCGTTCACCCGGAGTACCGGCGGCAGGGAGTTGCTCAACAATTGCTCAGCAACTGCGAGGAGACAGCCAAAGAATGGGGATTTTCTGAGATTTACCTCCACGTTCTGGAAAATAATCACGCGGCGCGACAGTTATACTATCAGGCCGGCTATCGCTTGCAACAGGTGGATTGGAATTGGACTGGTTGGCTGTTGGGCCAGCCGCGCCGCCTGTTTTTACGCAAGCAGATTTCGCTATCCTAAGCTAAGTATTTGAATTGATTATGGGGAATTGGGGCTTCGCCAAGAAAAAGGAAAAAATAGCTCTTCTTTCCTTCTATTGTGAATCAATGGAATGGGAATGGGGAATTATTGATGAATTTTAGTTGACTCTTAAGCCCGATCACAAAACACAATAAAATTAGTTGCTAGTAAACAGTATTTGTTACCAACCCTTGTGTACCTAGGAACACATGAAAAACTCCATACAAAGTTATATCAACTCCCGTCGCCTCGTCGCGCGTAAAAACAAGTCAAAAATCACGGACGCTGCAACAGAAATTGCTCTAATTAATCTGCGTTAATCTGTGTTTATCTGCCCACATCGGCGGTTTTAAAAAGAAAATTTATTAACCGCAGATGACAATGGATTGACGCTGATTCACGCGGATAATAAGAGATTTATGAATAATTTCAAGGCTAACAGATTTGATCTTATACCAAATCCGGCTGGAATACACCCTTATTTTTTAGCATTTTAGAGAGGGACAAAAAGCCACTGTAAGAGCCATGACAAAAGCCGATCGCTACAAAGTTTCTAACCCGGATTGAGTATTGTGAAGAACGCCACAGAAGTTCTAATCTGCTGTGGCGTTTTGTTCGCCAGAACAGGAGACTTTCGCCGCCAATTCTAGAGTTCAGAGAGATTTGGTAGGAAATCCGAGGAGCCGATCGCCCCGTTAACCCCAACCAGATTTGCTAGAACCCGATCGGTTCCTGCTACTAGCAGCAACGTACCGTTCGGAGTAGCGCTAAATTGCAACTGCTGGAAACTCAGGCCGTCGGTCAAAACCAACTTATCGACGCCTACCTCGAAGTTAATGACAGTATCAATGCCGCCATCAGCACTTAACACATATCGATCGAACCCCATACCTCCAATTAAAGTATCCTCGCCCAAGTCGCCAAACAGCCAGTCATCTCCAGAGCCCCCATTGAGAAGGTCGTTATCTTTACCACCAATCAGAGTATCGCTGCCAGCATCTCCGTTGATAGTATCTTGGCCTTCATTGCCGTAGAGCAAGTCATCGCCCTCACCGCCGTTGACGCAGTCTTGCTGGCCGTTTGCGCCCACCGAGACACCCCGGTTATCAGCACGATCGCCATAGATAGTATCGTTGCCCTCGCCACCGCAGAGCTCATCGCTGCCGTCACCGCCGTAAATCGAGTCGTCACCTTGATCTCCGTGTATGAGGTCGTTAGCTTTACCGCCGTAAATCAAATCGTTGTCTTCACCGCCACTGATGGTATCGTCACCCTCATCGCCGAACAGCACATCAGCACCGAGGCCACCAAAGAGCAAGTCTTGGCCGCCAGCATCTTGAGCTCGACTTCGAGCACCACCGTACATGGTGTCGTCGCCACTGTCGCCAACAAGGGTATCAGAGCCAAGTTCGCCCCAAATCAGGTCATGATCTTTGCCACCCCAAACACAATCATTGCCTTTACCTGCTTGCACCGTATCATTACCATGGCCGCCGCCGATGATGTCATTGCCACTGCCACCAAAGAGCAAGTCTTGTTCCCCGATATCCCCGATGGACTGGGAACTGCCACTGTCACCGAGCAGAGTATCGGCTCCTTCGCCGCCGTAGAGAGTATCGGAGCCTAATTGACCGTAGATGATGTCATTGCCTTTACCTCCGTAAGCGCGATCGTTATCTTTGCCTGCAACCAGCGTATCGTCGTCTTGTTGGCCGTGGAGGAAGTCGTCACCGAAGCCTCCGTAAAGCAAGTCGCGTCCCTGGGAGTCGCTGGCCCTTTGGTCGCGGATTCCCCCAAACAAGCTGTCGGAGCCGATGCCACCAAACAACGTATCGGAGCCGAGTTCGCCCCAAATCAGGTCATTTTCTTTACCTCCAAGGGCAATATCGTCACCTTTGCCGGTATGGATGGTATCGTCGCCCTCGTTGCCGTTAATGAGGTCTGCACCCTCGCCTCCGAAGATCAAATCGCGAGCATCGTCAGGACTCTGGGAGTTGTTCTCCCCGGTGTCTCCGAGAATCGTATCCGCACCTCGATCTCCAAACAGAGTGTCAGAGCCTAAGTCGCCGGCAATCCAGTCGTTCTGTTTGCCTGCAAATACGATATCGTTGCCCTCGTCTCCGTAAACAATATCGGTGTCAATGCCCCCAAAAATCGTGTCATTGTCTTCGTTGCCGTAAATTTCGTCCGCGCCGTCTTCACCTAAAAGCAGGTCATTACCTTCAAAACCGACAATTTTTTGGTTGCCTTTGGTGTCTACGATCAAGTCATCGCCGTCGGTTCCTTTGGTGGTTTGTCCCTCGGAAAATTGTGAAATAGGCCGGACAAATCCAACTGCAGGTGGTTGCGGCGGGGGCGCAAAGTTAATTCCCGGTTTTTCAATAATGGGCTGACACAAACAGTCGGTATCTGTTTCCCCGATCGGATTTGAGACGATCGGCGTGGGGGGCGTTGGTGTGGGAGTTGGCCCATCCGCCCCCAAGATAGCGACAAAAGTAGCGGGAGCGGGACTGATGGCACCGCTGTTGTCTGTGGCGCTATAGGTGAAAGTGGCTCCTGTAAAGTTGCCTGTGGCTTGCAAAAATAGTTGCTGTAACTGTTCTGGCGTCAGGACTTGACCTAGTGTGACGGGTACACCCCCGTTGGCTGGATCTCCTAAAAACAGGACTGCTTGGTCTGGTGAGGGCAGGCTGTTGATGGTGTAAGAGACGATCGACCCGTCGGGGTCACTTCCTCCCAATCCTGTGACTAACTGGCTGCTGTTGGGCGCGAGGCGGGAGTTGGCATTGTTGGCTAAGGGCGGTTGGTTGTCAGTTGGAAGTATGGCCGCGACAGTAGCGACAGCGGGACTGGATGCGCCGCTGTTGTCTGTGGCGCTATAGGTGAAAGTGGCTCCTGTAAAGTTGCCTGTGGCTTGCAAAAATAGTTGCTGTAACTGTTCTGGCGTCAGGACTTGACCGGGTGTGACTGGTACGCCCCCGTTGGCTGGATCTCCTAAAAACAGGACTGCTTGGTCTGCAGGAGGCAGGCTGTTGATGGTGTAAGAGACGATCGACCCGTCGGGGTCACTTCCTCCCAATCCTGTGACTAACTGGCTGCTGTTGGGGCCGAGGCGGGAGTTGGCATTGTTGGCAACTGGCGGTTGGTTGTCAGTTGGAGTTGTGGGAGTTGTGGGAGTTGGCACTATCAGTCCATCCACAGTAGCCGTAGCAGGGGGACTGATAGCACCCCTGTTGTCTGTGGCGCTGTAGGTGAAATTGGTTCCTGTAAAGTTGCCCGTTGTGAAGAAAAATAATTGCTGCAACTGTTGAGGAGTCAGGACTTGGCCTGGTGTCACTGGTACGCCGCCCAAAGCTGGATCTCCTAAAAATAGGACTGCTTGGTCTGCTGGGGGCAGGCTGTTGATGGTGTAAGAGACGATCGACCCGTCGGGGTCACTTCCTCCCAATCCTGTGACTAACCTGCTGCTGTTGGGCCCAAGGCGGGAGTTGGTATTGTTGGCCAATGGCGGTTGGTTGTCAGTTGGAGTTGGAGTCGGTGTGGGATTTGTTGGAGTTGGAGTCTGTGTGGGATTTGGGGAAACCGGCCGCAAGATAGCCGCCACCGTAGCGACAGCGGGACTGGAGGCGCCCCTGTTGTCTGTGGCGCTGTAGGTGAAATTTGCTCCTGTAAAGTTGCCCGTTGTGGAGAAAAATAGTTGCTGCAACTGTTGAGGAGTCAGGACTTGACCGGGTGTGACTGGTACGCCCCCGTTGGCTGGATCTCCTAAAAACAGGACTGCTTGGTCTGCAGGAGGCAGGCTGTTGATGGTGTAAGAGGCGATCGACCCGTCGGGGTCACTTCCTCCCAATCCTGTGACTAACTGGCTGCTGTTGGGCGCGAGGCGGGAGTTGGCATTGTTGGCTAAGGGCGGTTGGTTGTCAGTTGGAAGTATGGCCGCGACAGTAGCGGTAGCGGGACTGGTGGCGCCGCTGTTGTCTGTGGCGCTGTAGGTGAAATTTGCTCCTGTAAAGTTGCCAGTAGCTTGGAAAAATAGTTGCTGCAACTGTGCTGGCGTCAGGACTTGGCCGGGTGTGACTGGTACGCCACCGTTGGCTGGATCTCCTAAAAACAGGACTGCTTGGTCTGCAGGAGGCAGGCTGTTGATGGTGTAAGAGGCGATCGACCCGTCGGGGTCACTTCCTCCCAATCCTGTGACTAACTGGCTGCTGTTGGGCGCGAGGCGGGAGTTGGCATTGTTGGCTAA
>NZ_JAUBPB010000115.1:0-10341 GCF_036700545.1 Microcoleus sp. SVA1B4 | reverse complement strand
AGTAAAACCGGAGTCAAAATCCTCCAAAGGTTTGCCCTACATACTCCCACGCCTTTTGTCAATGGGGGAACTTCAGACTAAAATCGGCTTACCAGCCCGATCGCCCGTGGGCAAAAACTTCACATCCTCGCTCGATCCTGCTGTTGAAAAACTCCGATTTCTGAGTGCTTGTTGCAACCCTTCCCGCGTATTGCTTTGTCGCAAGCCAGCGATGACAGCTTGAGTCGCATCAAAACTCGTTGCTGTTCGCCAATTCACAATGCCTCCCCAACGCTGGCGGGCATTTTCTGGGAAACAGCTACCGGGATTAGTTTCAGGATGCCAGGGAACGGGCAAAACAAGCCCGTCAACGTCTTTTTGTCCGTCTTTTAAAGTTTGAAAGGTGTAGAGCGTAGTGCTGCCGTAGAGTGGCAATTTGCCTCGATTGATGCGAGCCAGAGAAATCGCACGGTCAATGCGATCGATGTGGGGCGCTACCATCAATCCTTGTGCATTTTTGCTGACAGCATCGGCGATCGCACTTTCGGGATTAAAAGAGGGTAAGGAAAAGTCGCAAATAGTGGGAACTAATTTGCCACCAGCAGCAGTAAGAGATGCCACAAATTCATCTTTAAATGATATGTTATCCGGTGCTTGGGAATCATAACAAACCGCAATATTAGTTTTGGCTGCTGTTTTCACTCCATATTCTGCTAAGGGAGCTGCCATTAAGCTAATATTGGGTACTGTCCGAAAGCTGTAGCTGCCAAATCCTGATAGATTATTGGCAAAGCTCGTCTGGCGATCGCTCCTGGTGCGATCGTTGCCGATGTAGATGTAGATGTAGGTGTATTTGAATTTTTGGCATTCAATAAACCGGGAAGGAACTTGTAGGCGCCAAACCAAATTAAGCCGATGGCAATAATAAAAACAATGGGGGGCGGGCTGTTGCTTTTGTTAGTATCTTGATACAGAATTTTTTCTATTTATTTTGATACTGTAATTATTCATTCAACTAATGTTCACGTCAATTCATATAATTCATTAATTAAGTTCATAAAAGTCATATTTGTAATAGCTGTTGCAGGAAGTGCGATCGCCCTTATTCAAATCCGGCCCGCTAAACTAACGAGAATAGGAGAATTATCAACAATATTCCTGGAGGCGCGGGTGTTCAGAAACCGGGTTTTTTGCGAGAATACTTGGTTACAACTCACATCTTGCACCATTCTCAAGAACAGGCTTTCCGGCCTGTTCCACAAGAGATAAATTTTCTTGTGGAACAGGCCGGAAAGCCTGTTCATAAAAAGATTATTGAGAATGCTGCAATATCTCAGTTACAACCCGCAGATTCTGTAAAAACCCGGTTTCTTTGATTGTGATGCGTAACTCCCGTTGATATTAACCACCGCCACCGTCACCGGCACTAATCGTGAATATAATGCAGGACTTACCCACTCCGACCAAAGAAACCGGGTTTTTTACGAAAAGACGCGTTAGATCGCAGATTCGGTCAAAAAACCCGGTTTCTGACCCCCATTCGTCCAGGAATAACAATAAATTTAGCGTTGAAATACCGCGCTTAACAAAGTTAAAACCGTGCAACCAAAAACGGCTTCCAATGTATATCTTCGCGAAGGTTTATAAGGGTAAGAATTCCAAACGCGCAATTCTCCATTAAAGCCGCGCGACGCTAAACTCAACGAAACTTGACGGTAGTTTTCCAAAGTTCGCTGAAGCAATTGCCCGATTAAAATGCTTAAACTCTGCATTCCCCGCTTCCAAGTGCGGTAGCCACAACGCGAGTTTTGGGCTATCCAAAGTTCATCGGCGATCGCCAATAAGCTAAAAATAAACCGATACATTAGTAATAGCAGTTCTGTGACTAACTCTGGACAGCGTAATTGTCTGAGAATTTGCAATATTTCGGTAAAGGGCACCGTCAAGAGGATGAAATACATACAGCTTGTCGATGCGAAGGCGCGGGCAAACAGTAAGCTCACTTGGTATATTCCAGTGCGACTCACATAGAGATAAAAAGTGCCGATGCTAATGCCCCAACCTTGCCAGATATCCCACTGAATTTGCGGGATTTGACTTAACTCAACCGCACCCAGCGCCAAAGCAGGCAAACTTGTCAGCAAAAACATCAACGGTAGCGACAGCAACCGCAAATACAGTTTCCCCGGAATACCCGCATAGACGACGATCCAGACGGCCAACCACAGGCCGATCGACAATTGGACGATCGCCCCAGAAACGAGAGACAGAATTAAAAGGGCGATCGCAAAGGATAACTTGTGGATTGGCGGCAACCCGCGCAAGCGATTTGTATAAGCCAGACTATCAATCTGATGGTTCATTCCAAAGTCTTTCAGTCCGCGCAGGCGGACTTTGTATGTGTAGAAGCGAATTCTATTCGCCGTTTATTCGCCATTTATTCCGACGGCGATTCATCATCAGATTTATGAGATTCAGTGCGTCCCTTATAAAGCCCGATCGCGTAGCCAATTACGCCCGATCCTAACGCCGCTTGAGTCGCAAACAGCAAACTTTCAATTTCTCCGCTAGCAGGCTCAAAAAAGTGGTTAAACCAAGGTTGATAGTCCGGTTGAATTTCCGTAATCGCTTTCTGTGCTTCCCCATCCGCTCCGCCGTATTCACCCCGGACAAAAACTAGGGGAATAACGGCAAGCGCGATAACAGCAATTACCAACATCCAATTTTGCCGCGAAGTAGATTGGTGATTTTTTGTAGGCTTTTGACTCACGGCTTATGACTCCTGTCTCAATAATTTCAAAGTTTCCAACTCCGGCTTCCCGTAAGAATGCAGCCAATTCCAGACCAATAGAGTCAGCAATCCCTCACTAATCGCCAGGGGTACTTGAGTAATAGCAAAGATGCCAGCAAACTTGAGAAACGAAGCCATAAAACCGCCACTGGCTGCCGGAAAAGCTAACGCTAATTGAATCGAAGTCGTCACATAAGTCAGTAAATCTGCCAAAGCTGCCGCACAAAAAATTGCCGCCCGCTGGCTACCAGTTCGCAACAGCAATTGATAGATAAAATAGGCAGCGAAAGGGCCGACAATCGCCATCGAAAACATATTCGCTCCCAGGGTTGTCAAGCCACCATGCGCTAACAGTAACGTTTGAAACAACAAAACTAAAGCCCCCAATACAGCCATCACCGAAGGGCCGAACAAAATTGCACCCAAACCGGTACCCGTCGGGTGAGAACAACTGCCCGTTACCGAGGGAATTTTTAAAGCAGAAAGCACAAAAGTAAACGCACCCGCTAAAGCTAGCAATAGTTTAAGTTCCGGGTGTTCTTTTGTAATACGAGTAATCGATCGCAAACCTACTGCAAAAAAAGGCAACGCCACCATCCACCAAAACGCCGCCCATTGCACCGGCAAAAAACCTTCCGAAATGTGCATAGCTGCGGCGGGCGTTGCCGAACCCAGGACAATATAACAACTCAAGCCAGCCATCAATCCCAAGCTGACCAATTTCCGATTTCTGGCCTTCACGCTGAACCTCGCAGATGAGACTATGTAAACTAACACATCGGCGGGCATCCTGACTCAGAAAGCGACAAAACTCTCATTACAGTTGCGGGACAGCGCCGGACTTGCACCGAACTTTCCCCGTTTCCTCTAACGGCTGCTCCCCATTAGAACCGACTGGTTAGACATAGTTTAGTCGATCGCGTAAGTCTCAGCAAATCTTTTACAAAAATTACTTCAGATTAACTAAGGAATGAGAATTAAATAACTTCCACTCTTGAAAGTGGGATGGGCGTCCCGCCCGTCCAAAAAGGACGGGCGGGACACCCATCCCACAATCACAATTAAAATTGTAAGTTATTTAATTCGCGTTCCTAAGTCAAAATTACCTATCATCTTCTCTTCCTTCGCGTCTTCGCGGTTCGTTCCATAAATACTATTGCCCAACAAATCAACGGTATAATATTAATGAGTTTTGAGGAAAGCCGCCATGTTAGATTACAAATTTCCGAGGCACTGGCCCTCAGCCGATGAACTACCAGACTCAGATGAAACGCCTGTGGATAACGAACTGCAAGAACTAATACCAGGGTTGTTAAAAGCAATATTGCTCATACTTTGGGCAGAACGCATGGACTGGTTTTTTGGCATAGATATGGGTATTTATCATCACCCTGACGAACCGCCCATTGTCCCAGATGCTTTCTTAAGTTTAGGAGTAGAACGATTTTACGACGAAGAATTGCGCCCCAGTTACGTGCTGTGGGATGAAAATGTTCTGCCTACTTTTGTGCTGGAAGTTGTTTCCCCAACTTATCGCAAGGAATACAGCACAAAATTGGAGACTTATCAAGCTTTAGGCGTACTTTATTACGTCATTTATTCTTCCCGCCGCCGTCGAAAACCTCATTTGGAAGTACACAAGTTAGTCAATGGGAAGTACGAGTTACAGTCAGGAAATCCAGTTTGGATGCCTGAAATTGGTTTGGGGATTGGTTGTGAAAGGGGAAGTTATTCTGGGGTGACAAGGGAGTGGTTGTATTGGTATGATGCCGATGGAAAACGTTATCTGACACCTGAAGAACAGGTGAAAGAATCAGCGCAGCGCGCCCAACAGGAATCCCAGCGCGCCGATCGACTGGCTCAGCGATTGCGGGAGTTGGGGATAGATCCTGATAATTTGAGCTGATGGCAATCAAGAGTACCAGACGGATCGACTCTAGACGCTCAGAAACCGGGTTTTGCAACCGAGATCGATCGTCCTCAACGAAAGATTTTCTGGAAAAAACCCGGTTGCTGCATCCAGAAATGTGTGAATATTTATCTCAACAATCAGGAAATATCGAGCTAGATTTGGAAAAAACACAGAGTTTGACGGCAAACATTGAGATGCAGCTCGAAAACATGAAAATCAACAGAGGTTATTAAATAATGGTCATGAATCTGCGTTCTTACGATATCATCTGTTTTGGTGATGAAGTTCCAGGAGTTCTAGCTGTTATCTCAGCCTCCAGAGAATATCTTCGCCGCACAAAGCGTTATCCGCGAATTCTACTGATGTCGAAAGCAAGCTTGCAAGAAGGAATTGGCGGGCATTTGGTAAGAGGCGGCCTTGCTTATTTAGATAGAAGTCAGATTAGTGAACAACTTCAACAATCTTTAAAGTTAGATACCTTTGGTTCACCAGCGACAATCTATAAAGAATTCTTACAAAAATCCGGTGTCACCGCAATTGCACTTGACCCCCGCAAAGCCAGTGCAGCCCTGAAAGAAATGCTGGTAAAAGCTGGGGCAGATCTCCTCAGCAAAGTAGAAATTAAATCAGTCACTAAAGAAGGTCAAAAAATTGCCAGTATAACCACCTCTCAAGGCGTAGTTTATGCCGGCAAGCAATTTATTGATGCCACTGTCAATGCCGAATTAGCTCAAGCTGCGGGTGTGAGAAAACTGAAGGGATTTGAAACATTTGGTCTGCCTAACTCAGAACTTCCAGTCACCCTCGTTTTTGAAACCCAAGGACTCAGTGCAAGAGCACTGAAAGAATTCGATTACATTTATCTAAAACGCTTCACAAACCTGGCAGATTCAGAGGGTCAAAAATTTTTGCTGTACGCTGCAGGCAAGGATGCTAAACTAGCAGAAGAACTCCGCCTGGAAATGATTGACACTAGAGGCAACCTCAAAACTCTGTGGGCAGGAAACGATTACATCGATGTTCGATCGCCGGCTCTGTCTGTAGCATATCACTCCTTTAGAGGAACAAAGCTATCTTTTCCTCAAACCGGCATAATTTTAGATGAGGGAAATATAGCAATACTTCCCAATGATAGACTTTCGTGGAATGCGCTGTTATTTGCAGTCACCGCCAGCGAAGCAGAAGCCTTAGCGAGAAGCGGGAGCAAACCCACGGCTAATATGCAAAGAGAGATGTTATTTATTACAACTTGGCTGAGGAGTTTGGGGGCTACTTCTGTTACTTATGCCTCAGAACTTTATATCAGACACGCTGGCAATGTGACGGGAGTTGTAGAACCTTTAACTGGCGCACAAATGCTGTTAGGTGGCGTACCTGCTAATGAAGCCCTGGCAACATTTAGCTATCATTTTGATGTACGGGGAGGCATTCCGGGTATTCGCGACAAAGCAACTAGCGTAGGATGGTTGAAAAGTCTGAGTTTTAAACAGCCTATCTTGAATATTGGCATCCGCCACGCATTAATTAAAAACGTTCCTAACTTGGCAGTGGTCAGTCCGTGTTCGGGATTTGAAGGGTTTGCTTGTTCTGTCGGCAGAATTGTGGAATTCAATGCAGCAGTTGGTCAAGGTGTGGGTATCGCTGCGGTTAATGCCATTCTAAATAACAAAAATCTAGCCGATGTATCTAACCAAGAAGTGAGACAAGTTCTCGCCCAAACAGGCCAGTTACCTAAAATTTTTGGAACTCCCAATAGTGGTGAGGCAATGCTATTGGCGCAATTCGAGACTCTTGCCAGTTCGGATGCTATTGCATAATCTCAATCCCGGTTGCACTCCTCATGATTATTGATTGTTGACTAAGCTGTTGCGGCATTTAAATTGTATGTCAAAAAATAATCAAACTTTTTTGCGGTGTCCCACCCGCCGTGAATATACAATTTAAATGCTCAACTTTATTAGCCTAATCGTTAACAACCAATCCTTACTTTTTCTGCGGGCACTTCGGATGAATCCCCCCCTGCAAACAAATGTAAGCAATTTGACTTTTATCTAAATTCTTAGCCTCCGCAAAATCAACTCCTAGGAATCTACCTGATTTACTACCAGTCGTGGGATTTTGAATAAATTGCTCCGAAGCTGCTTTCGCCAGAAACACCGCGCCTTTAAAATCCGCTCCCGCTAAATTCGCGCCCCGAAAATCAACCGAACTCACCTCTGCATTCCGAAAATTGGCATCTTGCAACCGAGCATCTTTTAAATTCACGTTTGCGAGTTTAGTCGAAGTCAAATTGGCATTTTGTAAGTTTGCGCCGCTCAAATCAGCACCGGATAAATCAGCGCCTTGCCATTCCGATTTAGACAAATTTGTCAAGGACAACTGAGCGCCTTGAGCCTTCACTTTGCCCAAACGTGCACCTGACAAATCTGCTCGCGACAAATTCGCGCTTCCTATATCGGCTCCGGTAAAACGGGCATTTTTTAACAGTGCTTCCTGTAAATTTGCTCCAATTAAAATAGCACTGCTGAAATTAGCTGAATTCAAATTGCCGTTTGACAAATTAGCTTTGTTCATGACAGCGCGCACAAAATTAGTCCCGTTCATTACAGCACTGTTCAAAGACGCCCCGGTCAAATTTACTCCTTCCAAATTAGCGCCGCTCAAGTCAGAAATCCAATCGTCAAATGTACCCGGACGCCTGTCTTCGCCGGTGCCGTAAAAGCGAGCTCCCTGCAAGCTGGCATTGGTTAAATTGGCATTTCTCAACTTAATTCCCGACAAGTCAACTTTGTTTAACACTAAAGTAAACTGAGATGGGCCGGCAGGACTTTGAGCTAAATCCGTGCGGCTCAGATCGACACCGTTGAGTTGGCTGCTATACACTGTGAGAATTTTGCCGATCGCCCTTTGTACTGTTCGCTGGCGGGCGGCCGCTAACTCGCGTTCCGGGGCCTTGCCGCCAAAGCGCAGGGAATCGAGGTCGTTGCTGAGGGCCTGATTCAACCGCTGCAAGTCAGGCAAAGCTTTCGGCCCGCTACTGACTAAAGCTTGCTGGATCGCGTCCAGCATGGCGCGGTTGTCTTCTTGAGCGAGCAAATCCGCTAGCAAGGGTACGGCGCGGGAGTCTTCCACCGCCCCCAAAGCCAAAATTGCCGATCGCCTGCCCGATGCCCCGCTAGCCGATGTGGGAGACAATTTGCTGACTAAAGCCACAAATAATTCGTCGTTCCGCTGCCGGGAATCCCGCATATTTGCTTGACTTTGAGTGTAGATGAGAGTGCCGACAAACAAAGTTAAAATCAATCCGGCGCTGCCGACGGTAACTATTACTAAAGTTGTGCCTGGGTGTTGGCGCATCCAATTCCACAAACTGGCATTTACTTTCAGGCCGCTTTGTGGAGTCACAACCAAAGCCGCAATCTGCGCGTCTTCCTCAGTCCAATCTTGAGTCTTGACAGGATTGGCAGACAGTTGATTCGATCGAGCGTTGACGACCAAAGTATTGGCGAGGCGATCGTGTCCCGCTTGCCGTTTGTAGCGCCACGCAACCGCGCCGTCTGCGAGCACTGCCAAGCCGCTCAACCCCCCTAAAATCAGCAAATCTGGAAACGCACCGCTCAAGCGCCAAATGCCGTAAGCGACGCCCAGAGGCACTCCCCAGCGCCCCAAACTTTCGCGAATTAGCACTTGCCCAAAACCCGGAGGAGTACCCGACGCTGTGACCACTTTGACGCCGAACCAGCGTTTGGGGATAGTTTGACCGGTTCTGGCGAGCAAAAACAGTTGCCACCCCGCTAAAACTGCCGGTGCCAGCAGTGCCCCTGACCAGAATAGATTAGTTAGGGGTGCGACTCTGGGGCTGCGATCGCGCACGGGTATGCCCAAAGTACGGGCGACGGTTTCGGATGCTGCTGCTATGGAGGAATTGAGCGGTACGGTTTGAGATTCCTGGTTGACTAATGCCCCGATACTGAAGGGAACGAGGGCGCTAGCAGCTATTAACGAAATTTCCACTGCCCAAGCGCCGCACCTGCGAACCAGCAGTGGCATTTGCTTGGATTGTGTTTGCCAAGACGGATCGGGTTGATTGATGCCGCTGGGCGCGGTGGGGTTAGCCATATTTAGAAATTCCTATTATTTGTCGTTAGTATTTGAGGACTGGGGGGAAATTGCCAATTTATACGCTATGTACATTAGCACTCCGAGAACGGCAAGAGTCATCAGCGCTGAAATTAGCTGTACGATGCTATTGAAGACTGTCAGGACAATTATCGCTCCGACGGCAAAGGCTGCCACCTGCCCCGGTTTGGGGAGTCTTTGAAACTTGTCCAGTAATTGATTGTATAAGGTTCCGACGGCTTGATATCTGTCTGGATTTTGTGTGATGAGTGGCGATCGTTCTACTTTAGCTTTTAGTTCTCCGAACGCTTGCTGCCAATTGAAGTTATTTTGAGGATTCATAAAAAAATTCGGAAGTTATTTTAGATTAATGTGTTCGGAACCGCAATTATCCCCTACCGTCAAAGAACTAGAACCAAATGCCATTGTGTGAGGAAACATGAAGATAAATTATCCGGGCGATCGCGGCAAACTGTGGTTTAGCTCGATCGTGACCCTAGCCTTGGCAATGATTTTAGCGGATGCCGGTGCCCTTCGGAGCCAACCGCTACAAATTGCTCCGGGATTTCCCGAACCGCTGGGAGTTTCTGGAGTTTCCGGCGGCCCGAACAATAGCGGCGACTGCGGTTTTGTCTCCCAAGCACCGAACCACGTCATTGAAGTAACGCAGGATTTGCCTTACTGGCGGATTGCAGTACAAACTGCTGGAGCTCCGAGTTTGATGATTCAGGGGCCGAGGGGGCGTTTCTGCGTCCTGCCGGCGAATGCTGCTGCGGGGAATGTAGAATTTTCCGGTTATGGGGACAAGGGGACTTATGTTATTTTTGTGGGCGATCGAGCTCAAGGTCAACACCCTTACTCTCTCTCTATTTCTCAAAAGCGAAATTAAAAATAAAACGGAATTAGGACGCTTGCTGTGAGAAAATTGCTTTTTGGCGATCGTAAATAAGCCGGATTCCTTACAGCAAGTCCGTGGAAGACCGATTTCATATCAATTTTGTATTTGGTCTTTAACCCACTTGCGAAACAATCTGAGAGTTTGACTCGTGCCCACTGTTTGGCTTTGTTCGCAATATTGAGAAATAGCTTCAATAATTGGCAGATTTGGAAAAGTCGGACTAATTTCCGATTCAACATATTTCCCATTTTGAAGCACATTAATCAGAAGCTTTTTATTTTCATAGCGCCAGATTTCAGGTACTCCCAAAGCTTCGTAAGCATCGAGTTGAGTTTTGGAAGTTATATCGACTTCAATAGCTAAGTCAGGCGGCGGATCGACAGTTAAGTCTATCCGCTTTTTGCCAATCATTAGAGCATAATTCTGAATGTAAAAACATTCATCAGGCTCAATTCCTTGTAACATACTTTTTCGCTTGAAAGTCGTCGAACCAAATGGTTCAAAGTCGATTTCTAGTTCCTCAAACAGAATTTTCACTAAATAGCCAATAATGATTTTAGCTTTCGGGAGCATCCCGGTTTTGTAAATGGTTAAAAGTATGATAAGAGCCAAAATTTTTCGCCCTCCGCTATATGATAGAAC
>NZ_JAUBPB010000114.1:0-10385 GCF_036700545.1 Microcoleus sp. SVA1B4 | reverse complement strand
TCAATAGCCTTCATAGCCTTGATTTAGCCTCTCGACAATTAATCCACCCTGCTTCTTAAGGGGGGCTAGGGGGGATCGAGCCCTAATCGTCAGACAGTTTACCCGTACTACGTTTGACGTTAAGTTGACACCAAGAAGGGCACGGGGCGGTGTCCCTAATTACGCAAAGCCTATGTGTCATGCTGAGTGAAACGAAGCATCAAGCCAGATGCTTCGCCCAAATCCCTAAGTCCTATTTTTCATAACGAACTAGAAGATGCCAGAGAAAAATATCTGGGTCGTCATGATCGATCATCTCTTTAAACATGGAAACAAAAGGCTCATAGTCCAAAAACTGCATCTCCAAACTGAGCTGTCTTAATCCCGCTTCTTTAAAGATGCGATTTAACCGCAAGGGAGTGTAATAAATTTGGGGATCTTGCCACTCAGCATCCCAAACTTTATTGCCGTAGACATCGATATATCCCTCTGTAACACAGTGAGCGTGTTTGCGACTAAAATAGGCAATTTCTAAAAAGCATAAGGTGGTTGGAAAATATCCGTATATCTTGCCACCTGGCTTGAGAACTTTTCCAAATTCCCGAATCATATCGCGGTTGGTTTTATCCTCACTGGAAACCACGGAATTTACGAGGAGGACGTAATCAAATTTCTCGTTCCACTCCGGTTTTTGTTCGGTGATTCGCGTGGAGTCTACTTGCTCAAACACGATTTGCTGATTGTTGAGTCTGGAATCTCCATCTGCTGTTTTCCAGTCTGCTTGTGCTTTTTCAATGGCTGTTTTGGAAAAATCGGTACAGTAGATTTGTCCAATTTGGGGGCAAAATTCTAGTAAGGTTTTCTGAAGATAAATTTCCGAGCCACAACCGGGAATTAGGACTTTGATGTCAGGGGAATTGGGAATATCATAGCCGGGAGAACGCTCTGGACGGATTAAGTTTTTGCAGATTTTGGGGTCATGGGTGAGGCTGAAAGAGGTGTTGGTATAATCTTCGTGGTTTTTATCCCACATCTCTTTCTCTTCTTCAAGAGATTTCGAGCCCAGGTTATGAGAAGAGGGGATTAGCCATTTGTAATCATTTGTGCCGGTCATAATTTTCAACTCCAAAATATTCAGTACAGGTCAAATCTATGTGTCATACCAATTTAATGTGAAGTTGCAGATATCTCGATCCCCCTAAATCCCCCTTAAGAAGGGGAGTAGGGGTTGACTTTGAGCGGAATCTTGTCCCACCCCCTACTCCCCTTAGTAGGGGCGGTGCCCCCGTGCCCGCCCTTGGCTAGGGGGGATCGGATTCTATGCAGCCTCATAAAAAATTGGTGTCAACCGCTAACAACCAAGCTGCCGTTTTCCAGCACGTACATGACATCCGCACGCAAGGCATGGGCCATGCGGTGGGTAATGAAAATCACCGTGCGTTCTTTGGTGATGCGCTCGATGGTGGCGAGGATTTCGGCTTCTGTGGCGGGGTCAAGGGCGGATGTGGCTTCATCTAGAATCAGAATTGCTGGATTTCTTACTAAGGCTCTAGCTAAAGCAATTCTTTGCCGTTGTCCCCCGGATAACTGTCCGCCCCTGTCACCCACAGGTGTGTCGTAGCCTTGGGGTAAGGACAAAATAAATTGGTGAATCTCGGCGGCTTTGGCTGCGGCTTCGACTTGTTCGTCAGTGGCTTCGAGATAGCCCATGCGGATGTTTTCTCGCACCGAGCAATTAAAGAGAATTACCTCCTGAGAAACCAGTCCAATTTGAGAACGGAGAGAGCGTACTGTTGCATGACGCAAATCAATTCCATCAAACAGAATGCGTCCTTTATCTGGGTCATAAAATCGCGTCAGCAAGTTGACAATTGTACTTTTGCCTGCTCCACTTTGACCGACAAATACCGCGAAGTCTCCTTGGCGAATTTTCAGGGAGAGATTTTTAACTCCTCCTCTATCTTGGGAGTAGCTAAAGCTAACATCGTCAAAGTAAATATCACTGGAAAAGTGAGGTAAATCAATCGCATCCGGTGCATCCTGAATCGCCGGAGTTTCTGATAAGATATCGCTGATGCGTTGCAGCCCTGCCACTCCATCAATAAATGCAGGTATTGACGAAGTTAAACCAAGAATATTGAGATTCAAACCTACCAGTAAAACTTGAAAGGAGGTAAGAGTTCCTACAGAAATTATATTCCTGTAGGTCATGACTGCACCAATACTTAAAACGATAAGCTGCGTCATGACAAAACCAATCATGGGACCTTTCTGCACTAAGTAGGAGAGAAAGGTTGCCCGGACATAAACCTGTTTTAAGTCATTCAAATCGCTGGAAAAATCCTCAGTCATTTGGTTCTCCAGCCCGAATATCTTGACAACGGTTTGCGAGAGGATATTCTCTTCGACGACGCTGGCAATCTGTCCTTCTTTTTGCAGCAACTTATAGCCGACTTCGGTGGCAAGGCTGGCAATTTTTGCTGGGGCAATGGTGCAGAGGGTTAAACCGATTAAACTGAGCAGGGCTAATTGCCAGTTGAGGAAGAAGAGGAAAACCAGAGAAAATAGGAAGTTAGACAGTTCTAAAACAACGACTGTCAGCCCCATTGTAATTACACCATTTTCCACCTTTTGGACATCGGCGATGAGACAATTGACAATATCCCCGGCTGAACGTCGCCCAAAAAACTCCATTGAAAGGCTTTGGAGATGCTCGAATAGAGAGTGTCGGATATTGTTGGTGATTAAAATGCCCAAACGCGCTCCTAGGAAAATTCCTAGCAAACCGATGCAGGCATATAGAATTGCTCCGACGACTAGCAATGACAGGATTAGAACCAGAAGACCATAGTTTTGGGGAACGATGGCGGCATCGATGATAAATTTTAAGCTGCCTCGGAAGACTGAATCAAATGCTGCGTCGGATATCAAGCATAGAAAGAGTAAAATGAATTGCCATTTGTAGGAGGCAATGTATTTGTTGAGGGTTTTAAAGAACCAAATTAGTTCCCTCAGTTAGAAGAGTTTATCTACAGAAATTTTTATACTTTTACTTAGGCTTTTATTTAGGATGTAGGGTAGGCGCTGACGGCAGTACCTACCCTACCTCAATTTTAAATTCCTGATGTTAAACTCCTGAGCAATTGTCGATCAAAATTTATTTTTGTTTTAGAAAAAACGCTAGTATTTAATCATTATTTTTTTTAACGATGTTTACTTGTGGGGTTCGATTGAACTTTTATACTCCCTTTTCTCAAAAATAATTGTTAATAATAAGAGTCTCAAGGTTAAAAAATAGACTTTATATAAAGTTTAATTAGACAATTAATTCGCCAATACAACAAAAACAATTGAATTAGATTAATCATTTTTAGGTAATTACTTGTTAGATACGCTCGTTGTTTGTAAAGAGAAAAAAGGAATTTAGCCTTGTCTTATTGATAAAGACAAGGCTTGACGCCGAGTTACAGGCTTGTCCGCTAGGTAGCGAACTCTTTGTTTATGAAAGATGATGCATCCGTAATTTCTGGGAAATGTTGGGTTTCGCGCCCACTCAACCCAACCTACAGGATTGGCGATCGCACTTAGGTTGAGGAACGGGTAATGAGTTGGGGAGGTTCGCAAGTACAGAATCAGTCGCGATGCTGCTAGTTAATACAAGAATAGTTGATTAAAAATATCTTTATTATCGTTCCTCTCCCCTGCCTTTGTCAGTCGGAAAATTCGGATTATAAAGTCGGAAAACTCGGATAAATTATTGCATCAATAACCGCTAGTTAAGACTTTACATTTTCTTTATAAATACCTCCCAAACCTTTATGTTAACTTTACCTAATTCCTCGTAATTGCTGTTATAAATAAGAAAGAGTTAAGGAATTTTAATCATGAAAAAAACACTACTAATCGTTACTGGATTGATGGCGCTCGCTTTTCCTGTTCATGCTGCTCAGATTACCCAAGTTAACCAAGCTGACCAAGCTGACCAAAGTCAAGTGAGTCAACAAGTTAAACCGATTCAAACGGAAACAAACATGGTCTGTATCAAAAGGCTCGGGCGAATTTATTGTCGGTAGTTTCTAATAGCTATTCACGATAATGTCATAATTTGAACCCCTCCCTACCTATAATCTTTAATTGAGGTAGGTAGGGCTTCAAATTATGTATTTTTGGCAACACTTGCGTACTCCCATAAATAAATTTAGGGCATTGAACTAAGAACGGATTTTTTTCGGGGATAAGTTGTTTTTGATCAACTCTGCAATTACCACTTTTACGCTCTTTACATCGCGATAATTATCACCTTTTATCTAGGCTTATGTTATCTCAAGTAACTGTTTAATAGTCTCCTCGCTAGCATCATCCATTCCGCTTCTTCATTACTTCACTAACTTTTTTCCATGCGTGACAATGACAGATTGCACCCACTTCCGTTTTGATACAGAAGAGGGGAGCGAATTTTCTCGCTTTGCATCTTTATCTATCCTCGTTCCTCTCCCCTGCCCCTGTCAGCCGGCAAAGTCGGATCGTAAAGTCGGAGCGTCGGAAAAGCTACCGCACGCGACGGAATCAAATTTATTTAAATGATGCGAAGCTCCAACTTCGTATCATCGCCTTCCTGCAATCGCCAAGAGAGGCGACCGCCCCTGATTTCTAAAAATCCTCCTGAAAAGCGATCGCCTGCCCGTATTTTAGGGTTCGTATTTCAACCTTCCATCAATGTTAGCAATATGCTCATCTAAACTAAATTAATGGAAGTCTTATTAGGAGTAAAGCCATCCACTTTTTTACATTGAGCATTGAGAGTGTTAGCACTACTAAGAGCGGCTGAAGTGCAGGTTTTAGAAAACGCAGCTTCACCCCAGGACATTTTTCCATCAGCATTCTGGATATGCTGATCTAAATTGAGCGAGGTTTGCTGATACCGAGAACCCTCCGCCTTCTGGCAAGCTGCTGATAGAGTGGCTCCCTGAAGTTGAGCATTTTGACAAGTTAGGCTATAGGCACCTGCTGCCCAAGCATTGTTGCTTACTACACCAAAAGACAAAGCTAAAGCAAACACAAAAGCGCAGGTTATTTTGAGTAAAGACATTAACTTTTCCATGTGAATTTGATTTCACTGTCAGAGTTTTTTTTCCTATCGAGACGAAAACTTTATTTTTGTCTCTACACCTATAAGACGAATCCAGAGGTCAATTTCTGAATTTTTCGAGTTAGAGGCTGTTTTTTCCCAACTCAATGCACCCCATCAAACCATACTCAAGCACGAGATCCCTTTCGCCTCTTACCTTTCAACCGTTTCACAGCCTCCTCAACCTCACCGCGAAAAGGGTAGAGCAACCGCCGCTTCAGCGCACTTCGATAAGCCTCCACTGCCTCCCTCACATCCCCCAACCCCAACAACGCCCTCCCTTGCCAGTAACCAGCCATCGCCGGATCAAACTCCATCAATTCCTGAGCAAACTGACAAGCCTTTTCCAACCATTTCCGACTCGCCACCTCATCCCCCAGCCCTCGATAACTCTCCCCCAGCCACACCGCAGCAGACACAGATTGCAGATAACCCCCATTTTCTGGCAACAAATGCCATCCTTGCGCCAAAGCCTCCACCGCCTCCCGGTGTTTCCCCGCCAGCGCCAACACCCGCCCATAACCAAACCAAGCATCTGGTAACTGCGGTTCAAGTTGCGTCCCCTTCGCAGAGACACTACACCCCCGATCGATCTCCTGAAAACTTTCCACCAACACCCGCCCCGCCGTCGCCCAAACACTCCAGCGTTCGGGAAAACGATCGAGCATCTCTTCTACTATTGATGTAAGGGTTACTTGAGGGTTCGATCCCCCTAAATCCCCCAGGGCTGTTTCATTCTTTTGTAGGGGCAAACCCCCCGTGGTTGCCCCGATCGCTGAAATGCCCAATTTATCGTGTCTGGACCTGGGCGGGCACGGGGGCACAGCCCCTACAAAATCCTGGTTTTTCTGAGAATGAAACTGCGCTGTGGGCTGGGGGGGATCGAGAGGGGCTGGGGAAGAAGTCATCCCCGCAGCCGGCAAAATCTCACACAACGCCCGATAAATTTCACAATCCTGCGGATAGAGACGATAAGCCTTCAGCATCGCCTCAGCCGCCCTTTGATATTCCCCCGTGTGGAACAAGCACCGCCCATAGGAATACCAACCCCTCGGATGATTCGGGTGTTCCTCAGTAAACCGTTCCAACACCCCAATCCCGTTAGCTGACTCCCCCCGGAAAACGTGATAATATGCCAGCAACTCGCGGGCATCTGCCGCATCAGGAGCCAGTTGCAGCACAGAACCAATCATCTGTTTAGTCTGCTTCCCCTCCTCACCGGATACCAATCTCATCCGGCAACGAGTATCCGCCAGTCGTTTGATTACGCGGAAATCACCGGGAGCAAGCTCTAGCACTTTGCTCAGCCGCCGCTGCGCTTGGCGCACATTACCCACCGCCTGACTCGCGTCGTAGCTGTCAATCAGCGCGACAATATCATCCGGGTTCAGTGACAAAACCCGATCGAACGATCGCTTCGCTGCAGCCGCATCCCCTCTCCCCATTTGCACCTGCCCCAAGGCCAGCCAGTGAGCCGCATTATCTGGTTCTAGGGAAGCCGCCGACTCAAAAGCGAGTATCGCACCCTGAGTGTCATTTCTACAGAGTGCGATCGATCCGCTGATATGCTGTCGAGTCGCCTGATTGCGTGCATTGGCCAAGGCACTTTCATAAACCGCTACTGCCTCAGCCTTTTGTCCCATAAGCTGCAAGAGTTTCCCCAATTGCAAGCGCACGCCAATCAATGGTTGCTGCCGATCGATTACTTGGCGATACTCCTCAACCGCCTGCTCAATACGACCCATTGCATACAGCAGATTCGCCAATTCCAACCGTTTCTTCCATCCCGAAGGATACTGCTGCACGTACTCACTTAATGTTTTCAGCTTCTGGTCAATTCGGGCTGGCTTTTCGTCTAAAATCAGGTAAGCATTCAACTCCACCCCAGAGGACTGAGTGAGGGATACCACCCGGAGTGCAGTGTTTCTAGACATATTGCTGTTACCTGATAATTAATTGTCTCGCCAATGTTCTGAGGGATGGGGGCGATCGAGTCGGATGCGATCGTTTCATCGAATTGTCGGGGCAATCCCCCCGTGGTTGCCCCAGCCGTGGCTGGGACAGCCGCGATCGCCCCAGCCGTGGCTGTCCCAACCGTGGTTGCCCCAGCCGTGGCTGTCCCAACCGAGGCTGTCCCAGCCGTGGCTGTCCCAACCGTGGTTGCCCCAGCCGTGGCTGTCCCAGCCGTGGCTGCCCCACAATCTTGACGGGGTAGGCACGGGGGCACTACCCCTACAGCAAAATCATCCCCGATCGAGGCAACGTCCCCCTTTTGAGACGACTCGGAGGAATCTAACAAACCATCATCCAACCCTGACAAATACCTGCTCAAACGCTTTTGCAGAATTTCTCGTGCCTGTTGA
Source organism: Microcoleus sp. SVA1B4 (assembly GCF_036700545.1). Classification (NCBI taxonomy): domain Bacteria; kingdom Bacillati; phylum Cyanobacteriota; class Cyanophyceae; order Oscillatoriales; family Microcoleaceae; genus Microcoleus; species Microcoleus sp. SVA1B4. The sequence continues at coordinate 2,915 of NZ_JAUBPB010000114.1, read as the reverse complement.
ATGCGCTTGTAAACGTTATTGAGCGAGAGAGCAAGTTTTTGGGCAATATCTTGATAGGCAATTTGGTGGCAGTAACGCAGAATAAACGGATTGCGTAATCGAGAAGGAAGAGTATCAATAGCGCGGCGAATGTACTGTCCCAACTCATGATGTAGAAGTGCCTCTTCAGGAGAGTCAAAACAAGAAATAACTGCTGAGCTTCCTGTAGCAGCTACTTCTTCAATGTCCTCCATTTGCATTGCTTTCCGGCGACGTTCTCGGTGAATATCTATACATAGATTATGGGTTAAGCGGGTGATCCAAGCTCGGAGGTTGGTGATTTTTTCGGCATAGTCTGGCAATTTTTCCCAAGCTTTGAGCATGGCGCGACTGAGGACTTCTTCGGCATCAGCAGGATTCCCCCCCATCCACCTGAGACAGCAACGGTAAAGATCATCTCGATTCTGCTGCCATAGCTGCCAAAATGCTTTCTCTATATCTTCTGGACAACACCGAATGTCTGTTGCAATAACGGAGTGAGAATTTGACATGATTTTAAAGGTGTTGAAAGATAGATGTGAAGGAACATTCCTCTGTTGCTTTTTTCGTTGCACCCCAATCCCGGAAACATCTAGCTGAGTGTGGTCTCAGTATTTATGCGGATAAAGATTGGATTCAGTTGCTCTTTTTTTGAGGCTGCATCCTTTCCATGTCTGTATCAGGGCTCCCCTCCCCCGCCCCTGTCAGTCGGGAAAGTCCGATCGGAAAGTCGGAAAAGTCGGACGCCCTGGTTTTGCTATCTATTTTTAGATAGAGCAGCTCGACAGCATGACTGGTACTGTTCTATGTCTTTTGGTAGATGCTATTCAATAGTATGTTTGGGGTATCGGCATAAAGCAAGTCGGAAAAGTCGGATCATAAAGTCGGAAAAGTCGGATCTTTGCCTCATTGGCATATTTCTGAGGGAGAATTACCATATCACGCGGTAAAAGACATCGGTAATAATACTTAAAATTAATCAAAGGGTCGGCGCTAATCGGCGGATTATTTTAATTTGCAGGAATAAAAGCTGTCAAGCCTTGTCTTATGGATAAAGACAAGCCTTGATACTGAGTTATACGGTTGTCCGCTAGGTAGCGAACTCAGATTTATGAAAGATGAACCAGTTTTTCAGATTTGTTAAGAGCTTTATATATGTCAAAGAGTCGATGTCGTAGGCGTTGACGGGGTGACAAGCAACTTAAAAGCCTTGTGCTGACAAGGGTTTAAGCCGATCGCCCTCACAAAAAATTAGGCGGGCGCGATCGCCCTTTGCATATTTCGACAAGGTGAAATCACGATCGGGGGCGATCGTCCAGGAGCGTAAGTGTCAATAAGTCTGTCATAATCACTATTAGGAATTTCTCCACCGACTTAGTACGGTGTATAACTCAAAATTAGGGTGCAAAACTGAAAAACCTTACCCGATGAGATTGATTTGTACATGACTTTTGAACAAGCTCTAGAATTTCTCGAATCCGCCTTAGAGTCCAAAACCAGTAAACCGTTAAATTTTCTTGAGCAGGAAATCTTAAAAGCTGCTTGGAAAAACGCAACTTATAGTGCTGTTGCTGACAGCTTGTACCTCAGCATAGGACATATCAAAGATTTAGCAGCCATCCTGTGGCAGCGCCTTTCAGACGTAATGGGACAAAAAGTTACGAAGAATAACTTTCGCTCGGTGCTAGAGAAGCAAAACACCACAAGTGAGCTCGCCGATGCCAAAGGCGAAGGCAAACTTATGGCGATGGCTGCGGCTGAAACAAGTGACATCAATCAATTAGAAACTCCCAAAGGTAACATCTTAATTGTTGATGACCTCCCAGAGAATCTGCGTTTTCTAACAGAAATTCTCACTAAAAATGGGTATAAAGTTCGCTGCGTAACCAATGGTGCGATGGCCTTGAGAACAGTTCGCAATCATCCCCCCGATGCTATATTGCTGGATATAAAAATGCCAGATATAGACGGCTATCAAGTCTGCGAAGCCCTCAAATCCGATGAAAACACCTCAGAAATTCCGATTATTTTCTTAAGCGCACTTGACCAAGTATTTGATAAAGTCAAAGCTTTTAAGGTAGGGGGAGTTGACTATATCTCTAAACCTTTTGAGCCGGAAGAAGTGCTAGTTCGCCTCGAAACTCAGGTAACTATCCAGCACCAAAAACGCCAGCTTAAAGAAGCAATCGAGCGACACCAGCAAACCGCAGAAATTGCCTACCAATCTCGCAGCCTGCTGGCAAATTTGCTAAATTCATCTCTGGATGGAATAGCCGCAGTGCAGGCGGTGAGGGGAGATATCGCTGGAGAAATTGAAGATTTTCGCTGCTTGGTAGTTAACCCTGTCTTTGCCAGACTCTTAGGGAAAAAACGAACAGAACTCGCGGGGGAACCCGTGCTGAAAAAACTGTTTAATCAATTGAGTCCCGGAGTCTTTGATTTATTAGTAGAAGTTGTTGAGACTGGAGAATCGCTTGAAGGAGAGGTTCATCTAGAAAGTGATTACCTGGGCAAATGCTATTATTTCACTGCTGTTAAATTGGGAGACGGTTGCTCAATTACCATCCGCGACCTTACAGACTTAAAACTGTCGGCATTAAAGTCAATGATGGAACAGAACCAACCCCGTGCTATCAAATAGGATAAATGGGGCTTACGCAATCTTACCCAGAAACCAGGTTTATGAAGTACATTAGGGACACGGCACCATGCCCACTCGTGTCAACTTAACATACAACCAATAGTCCGGCAGGGAATTCATTCCCTGCCTCAAAGTGAAAGTCCTCGCTATGAGGACTGAGAAGAAAAATTTTAAACTCATAGGACTTACGCATTGACAGAATAACAAAATAGTGAATTGATAAATAAGGGTCGTCTAGTAATGGGTATGGGAGAAT
>NZ_JAUBPB010000113.1:0-10523 GCF_036700545.1 Microcoleus sp. SVA1B4 | reverse complement strand
CAACCGCCTAACGCTGGAGCTAAGCGGCCACATCAATCGCGAAGCGATTGATTGGTCCGCTTGAGCGAGTAGTTAGGGCCCAACACCGGGCCCATCCCGACAAGCATCGTAAATGTCCAGCGCTAACGCAATGCCACGCTGGCCAAGTGCAAGAAGCGCTTTTGCGGAGAGAGGCAAGCCATCGTTGCTACTTGCCATGAACACGCCACAGAAAAGATCGGGCTTGTAGCGCGACAGCATCCGCCAAACGCCGAGATCTTGGGTTAGCTGGTCCAGGATCTCAAAGATCTGAGCCTCTAAGTCCTCCGGCTCTCGGTCTGCTGCACTGAGGCGCCAACTGCCTGTCTTGGCAATGCGAACCGCCCCAGTGTTGCGGCCGACAATCTCTTGACCCTTACAGCACGACTCTGTCGGGCGGGCTCCGAGCAACGTACTGATCTCTTCGGGCGCGAGGTCGTCGCCAAAGAAACGAAGCGTTGCAACGGATTGATGAAGTTCTGCCATTGGGGCCTAACGCTGGAGCTAAGCGGCCACATCAATCGCGAAGCGATTGATTGGTCCGCTTGAGCGAAATGTTAGGCAGGCATGCCACGGCGAAGTCGCCACGGGAGTGCCGCCTGGTTGATGCCGAGCCCAATTAGGCCGACTGCCAGCCCTGACCAAACTGCGCTCGACGGAAATGCGTCAGCAACGACGAGACGATAAGCCCAGAAAACGCCGCAGCCCAGCATTAGAACCCCGAGCGTGCAGCGGGTGGGCGTGGAAAGCTCAAGGGCCACGAAAGCTCGCGCAATGCCGAGCATGAAAGCGACACCAACTCCCAATGCGATGAGTCCGTCTGTCGAATCTAGCAAGACACTCTCCCTTGCCTGCCTAACGCTGGAGCTAAGCGGCCACATCAATCGCGAAGCGATTGATTGGTCCGCTTGAGCGAGTAGTTAGGACCCGCCCGATAAGCGCCCCGTACATCACGCCCACGGATGCAATGCACATGTTTGCTCAACCCATGTGATTTTGGCGACCGTCCACCCTGAAGCAAAGCTCGCCATTGGGAGAATAATCGCTAGCAGTTCCTCGCGCCCACAAAATGGACGACGACGCGCCGCAACGTGCACTACTCCGAGATGTATCGCAAGGAGCGAAACTTGAAAGAACAATTCCGGCATATGAGTAAACGCCAGAAAACTTGCACGCATGACGGCCCCGATAGCGCCGGCAAAAAAGCCGTTACACGCATCGGCCTCAAATCCCCAGACCGAGCTAATGGTGCTTACAAGCGCGGCAACTAGGAGGACAAGGCCCGACGATCCGCCGCGCTCTACATCGGCCTGTGGCGTTAATGGGGCCAACTCGATCTTCCGCGAATCCGATGACATGGGGCGACCTCTGTAGCGTACGTTTCCCTGCAGTGCGGACGCGGGGCCTAACGCTGGAGCTAAGCGGCCACATCAATCGCGAAGCGATTGATTGGTCCGCTTGAGCGAACTGTTAGGCGGAAATGTGCCGGAGCGAGGACGAGCAGGCAAGGCCGGATGGCGGTTGTTGGTGCCCGCGCATGCCTGGAGCCGGCACCGGCTACTCGAAGGCTTAGCGGACTTGCGACGCGGAGCAACTCAGCGCGGGCGGGCCGGATGTCTCGCGGCGAAGAGTCTCGGCTTGCTGAGACCGAACTCGCCTCAGACCACCGTAGAACCAACCGCCTAACGCTGGAGCTAAGCGGCCACATCAATCGCGAAGCGATTGATTGGTCCGCTTGAGCGAAATGTTAGGTGCGAGACTACTAGCCCCACAAGGACCACCGCCACTCTGGCGCCGGCTCGCGACCCGAGAGCTTTGCGACGACGGCAAGTGCCGGGCTGCGCCCCGAGAAGCTGCCCTCATGGAAGTTGTCCCACTCGCAGGTGAGAGACATGCCATCGCGGGACAAATGGACGCAGCCATAGTCAATCCAGGCGTCTGGCCCGCTGTACTCGTATGCCTTGTGCCAGCCCATTTCCTGAAGCTCGGCAACGAGGCGATTGAACTCCGCAGTAGGAATCTCTGGAATGGTTGCGAGACCACGCAGGCGGAACTGGACCCTTGCGAGCGCACGCAACAACTTTGCGAAGACGTTCATCTCGCACCTAACGCTGGAGCTAAGCGGCCACATCAATCGCGAAGCGATTGATTGGTCCGCTTGAGCGAAATGTTAGGAGGCATCGTCGGGTCTTTGCCGCAACAACGCAAACGATCGATACGACGAATAGATGTACGGCAGGCAATAGCAAAGCCAGAACTCACGCCTCTGCCCGGAGCGATGGAAGTGAATGAGCCAGTAGCCGAGCAGTACAAGCTGTGTTGCGAAAAGAACAAGGCCGGGAGCAACAACGATTGCAGCGGGCACGTCCTTGCCGCCAAAAACGGCAAGTGGCGCAACCGCAAGAAAGAGCGCGAAAGAGGCTACTGAACTCCAAGTCACTGCTCTTACAAGGCGCACGTTGACCTGCATATGCCTCCTAACGCTGGAGCTAAGCGGCCACATCAATCGCGAAGCGATTGATTGGTCCGCTTGAGCGAGTAGTTAGGGCGAATCGCCCCGATTGATGAACAAAGTGTAGACGTACGCGACGGGCCAAACAAAAAGGCATGCGATGAACCAGCGCCAGCTGCCGGCTGCGCGAGCCCGGTAAAGAGCGAGCGGCCACGGCGACAGAGCTAGAACCAGGCACACCGCGACAAAGATCTTCTCTGGCCAAAAGAGATCGGTGCTCTCAATCAGCCCGGACGCGATGCGCTCCTGAGACGAAATTGCGAGGAAGTAGAGATTTGGCACAACCATGCCAACAAGTCCGAGCTTGGGGACCGGGTTTTCCTTGAACGCCATTATTCGGCCTAACGCTGGAGCTAAGCGGCCACATCAATCGCGAAGCGATTGATTGGTCCGCTTGAGCGAGTAGTTAGGGCCCAACACCGGGCCCATCCCGACCAGCATCGTAAATGTCCAGCGCTAACGCAATGCCACGCTGGCCAAGTGCAAGAAGCGCTTTTGCGGAGAGAGGCAAGCCATCGTTGCTACTTGCCATGAACACGCCACAGAAAAGATCGGGCTTGTAGCGGGACAGCATCTGCCAAACGCTGAGATCTTGGGTTAGCTGGCCCAGGATCTCAAAGATCTGAGCCTCTAAGTCCTCCGGCTCTCGGTCTGCTGCACTGAGGCGCCAACTGCCTGTCTTGGCAATGCGAACCGCCCCAGTGTTGCGGCCGACAATCTCTTGACCCTTACAGCACGACTCTGTCGGGCGGGCTCCGAGCAACGTACTGATCTCTTCGGGCACGAGGTCGTCGCCAAAGAAACGAAGCGTTGCAACGGATTGATGAAGTTCTGCCATTGGGGCCTAACGCTGGAGCTAAGCGGCCACATCAATCGCGAAGCGATTGATTGGTCCGCTTGAGCGAAATGTTAGGCCGCACTAGCGCCACCCCTGAAACCCTCAATGAGGATGGAAGAGACGTAGTGAACGGCCTCCGACTCCGACAAGAACTCAATGTGATGGTCACGTGGCTCATGATCGTCAGTCTCCATTGAATAAACGTCACAGCATCCTGTTGACCAAACCGAAATTGAGACCAGCCCAGCCTCACTCGAGCGCTCAATCACAAGCTTCTCCTCATTCGAGCGGCAATCGAGGTTCGAAGCGTCGACCCCGCTCGCGGCGAGATGGCTCTTTACCAATTCCAGGACCCGTGAGACGACGAGCATTCTATGCGGCCTAACGCTGGAGCTAAGCGGCCACATCAATCGCGCAGCGATTGATTGGTCCGCTTGAGCGAAATGTTAGGCAGCAGTCTAGTGGCCCTCTGCGCGGATGCGCAAAACCATACCGCCAAGCTGCTCATCTCGTGAGAACTTAACGGTAATGCGACTGCCACGATTCGGTGTCCCGAAGCCGATACGGAAAACCCCTTCTTCTAGCTCGACATCTGGGCCAAAGCGAGCCTCCGGGGCCAAACAAGCAATCACGCGCTGAGCGTTCCTTCCAGCAAACTCAGTAGCGCCATGTTCCATTAGGTACGTGCAAACCGGCTTTGCCTGGCGGTAGTCGTCGTGGACGCATTGCTTCGCGAAGATCGCGGGCTCTGGGTTGTTTCGGAAGTTTCGCCCCCACGAAGTGTGGAAGGAAATCGAACGTTCCTCATCAGGTCCGACCGATCTCGCAAAATCGAGTAGCGGCCGACACAACTCGTCCCGCACCTGCGGGCGCGAAGCGCACGCGGACATCGCGAGGGAAATCGCTGCCACGATGGCGAATCGAACGGTCATCTGCTGCCTAACGCTTGAGCTAAGCGGCAGCATCAATCGCGAAGCGATTGATCTGTCCGCTTGAGCGAATAGTTAGGCCAAGACGCTACAGCCTGACCTACGGAGCGACAAGCCCTGCCTCGGTCTTGCCGAGATCAACCTCGCCGGACGCCGGGCTGATGCATGCGAGAAGGTTCGTGCCTGCGCCCGCGAGGAACTCCACCGAGGAACAGCGCGGCGCTTGGCGGCTGCCAGAGCGCCGCCCGCCTCAGCGGTCGGTCGCGTGATGCTCGGCAGCGCAGACGAGATGGAACCAAACTCGCGGCCCAAAGGGCCTAACGCTGGAGCTAAGCGGCCACATCAATCGCGAAGCGATTGATTGGTCCGCTTGAGCGAGTAGTTAGGCCGAGATTAATAGCCAAGGTCCTTGTCCACGTCTAGGCCTTGAAGCGAGATCTCGGATGGATCTAGGCCGAACGTCTCGGCTTGATGGAGCATGAGTGTGAGCACTTGGCAGTAGGCCCGACGCCGCCCTGCCTCAAACTCACGATCCGCGCCTGTAGCCAGCTTGTAGCGCTGTTCCGCAGCCTGCCAGTCCTCTCGCAAGAGGAATCCAAGATCGCGTAGATAGTCGGCAGCGAGATCGTTCATGGGCCTAACGCTAGAGCTAAGCGGCCACATCAATCGCGAAGCGATTGATTGGTCCGCTTGAGCGAAATGTTAGGCGCGATATGCAAGCGCAGGGAAACACTGATCTGCACTGCTCCATTGCCACCTAAACGTATAGAGCTAGTTCAAGCGCTTCTTCAGCTTGCCAGGGCAACTCGCTTCGATCTAATCAAGAACATCACTGGGTAGATAAGAACGGCTGCAAGCACAGAAAGAACCGCCGCTTCAACTCCGAGCTCGGTGGACAGCGCAAAAGCTCCGCCCGGATCTTTAAGCACGCGAGAAAAGTGGCCCTGCGCGACGATCACGACCAAGAAGCACTGTAGTGAGGAGAAAATGAGCGGAAAAACAAGTATTGCAACCGGTGCCCAAAGAAACGCAGAAAGCCACCCCTTCCTGACTCTTCCACAAATCCAAAAGATGAAGGCGCACGTCGCAACGAATACCGAAGAAACCAGTAGCGCGTAGATGGAATAAAAATACTCAATCATGCCGAACATCTCCTGTCAGGCGTTGTTGACGAACTCAATATCAAGTGATTTAGTTTCTTTGTTTATTAAAACCAGAAACGCGGACCTGTAGTTGAACTCTTGACACAGCGCGGCTAATCGCTGCCTATCTTTATGCGCACCTTCAGAGTCGCCCGAAAACTTCAACTCGATAGCAGCTAAGTTGTCGCCTGCTTCGACGCGCCGATGAATAAGAACATCCGGTGCAAACCAAGGGCCTTGCGCCGATCTTGAAATTCGCTTGACGTTCATTCCATCACGCGAGTACTCACAGTCAACACTCACGCCAACGGGGAGGCGACTGTCACATGCGAGATAGTGAGCAAGGCGGAATTGGAACGTTCTTTCTGTTGCCTTTACGTCAAAAAGCACTCGATCGAGTAGCGCTACTTTTGCGCATGCATCAGAAATCAGCGACTTCAACACGTCTACGTCCATAGTCGAATCCATCCTCCCCCGTTTGCCGGAAAACGTTCCATCGCGCCTAACGCTGGAGCTAAGCGGCCACATCAATCGCGAAGCGATTGATTGGTCCGCTTGAGCGAGTAGTTAGGGCGCGCTTGCACATGCTATGGAACTGCGGTGCATGCCCGCCCCTCGTTTGCATAGTGGGCCATCACAGCCGCAATGATCACGTCGCGCTCTTCGGGGGAGACCGGCCCGACTACAGAGCCGCTCTCATCCAGCCAATCCTTGATCGAATCCTTGTGCACGACGCGGCCTCGCGAGAAGAAGCCAGCCTCGAAGTCGACCCAGACCAAGACACTAAGCCCATCGGATCGATAGGCGAGAGTCTCTCGATCAACCCAGTCGATGCTCACTGACATACCTCGACGAACCTCCCTGCGCGCCCTAACGTCTGAGTTAAGCGGCAGCTCCAATCGCGAAGCGATTGGACTGTCCGCTTGAACGAATAGTTAGGCGGAAATGTGCCGGAGCCCGGACTAGCAGGCAAGGCCGGATTGAGTTTTGTTGTGCCCGCGCCTGCCTGGAACTGACACCGGCTACTCGACGGCCCATCGGAATTGCGACGCGGACCACCACAGCGCGGGCGGGCCGGATGTCTCGCGGCGGGGGAGTCTCGGCTTGCGGAGAACGGACTCGCCGATGACCAACCTAGAACACAGCGCCTAACGCTGGAGCTAAGCGGCCACATCAATCGCGAAGCGATTGATTGGTCCGCTTGAGCGAACTGTTAGGCGGAATGTGCCGGAGCGAGGAACAGCAGACAAGGCCGGATTGAGTTTTGTTGTGCCCGCGCCTGCCGAGACCTGGCACTGGCTACTCGACGGCCAATCGGACTTGCGACGCGGAGCTACTCGGCGCGGGCGGGCCGGATGTCTCGCGGCGAGAGAGTCTCGGCTTGCTGAGAACGGACTCGCCTCAGCCCACCTGAAACACCACCGCCTAACGCCTGAGCTAAGCGGCCACATCAATCGCGAAGCGATTGATTGGTCCGCTTGAGCGAAATGTTAGGGCGCATCTGCGATTACCCATGGCAACTCCACGAGAAAGCTGAAGCGCACCGATCCCTCAACGTGAAACTTGTCCTGCGCCAGCGGGGATGGTTTGGTAAAGGTGAAGTCGAACGGACCCGAAGGACCGAGCACGGAACCGTCCTTGGGCGGAGCCTCGCCAAAGAAATAGAACTCTCCACCGTACAAGTGCTTCCCTTGCTCTGTCGCACTGCTCTCATAGGTCTCTGCCGGCTGAAGAGGGTCGATCCCAGCCTGTTCGAAGAACGCGAGCACTGCGTCAGGAAACGGCGTGAGGCCAAGAGCCCTGAAATTACGACAGTAGGCGCATTCGCACACATACATCGACGGGCGGAGCGCCTCGTAAGTAGCCCTAGTGCGGTCGCGGTCCACCTGAACCTCAATTCCTCCGATCGCGACGACAGTCATATGCGCCCTAACGCCGGACCTAAGCGGACCAATCAATCGCGAAGCGATTGATTGGTCCGCTTGAGCGAACTGTTAGGCCGCTGCACGGCATCGGTTTCTGGACACTTGTACCGAACAATCCTTTGTCCTGGAGCACTGTAGCTATCACTAAGCAATCCACCGTGCGCAGAGATCGTGAACTTCGACGTGGCCAGCCACGTGCGGCCCTCTCCGGAAAGCTCCGAAATCAAAGCCAGCTCTCTCCCGCGAACTACCACAGCCAGTATCGGCCCCTCGCTCTCCCAATAGGAAATGTGCTCGGAGCTGATGTGAAGCCTCAGGTCATCGAACTCGGAGTCGCAGGCTGACGGACTTCCCGCCCAGTGTCCGACAAATGAATCTGGAACCGCGGGAACCAACACACCGGCTGCGAGTGGCTGCGCCGCAAGTAAGAGTGAGATGGCGAGGACGTAGCGCATACGGCACCTCAGCGGCCTAACGCTGGAGCTAAGCGGCCACATCAATCGCGAAGCGATTGATTGGTCCGCTTGAGCGAAATGTTAGGCCGCACTTGCACCCCCGCCTTGACGCAACAGGGCTGAAAGATCGGCCTCCGAGGACTCACCATACTCAAGCGCGTCGAAGACCGCACGTGCGAATGGCGGAAGGCTGAAGTTGCCTGCCGAGTGCAGGTCATCCGCCGCGTGCGACGCCCGTGAACGATCGAGGCGCCCACGAACGTGGGCCGCAAGAATGGCGAGCGCAAAGGCATCTAGGACCAGCCCAGGCGAAACTCCATGAATCTCGCTGATCTGCTGGACGGTCTCAGGCCAAAGCGCGCTCGAACCATCCGAGCATTCTGAGTAGTGAGCGACAAGCTTGGCGATTGCTTGGTCCATGCGGCCTAACGCTGGAGCTAAGCGGCCACATCAATCGCGAAGCGATTGATTGGTCCGCTTGAGCGAAATGTTAGGTGCCATTTTGCACATCGGTGCGATCCTTGTCCGCTTGCTCAGAGCCCTCATCAGGAATCTCCTCAAGGGTCCGGTCTGTCAGCGCGAGGTAGGCACGGAACAACTCTGCAAACTTAGCCTCATCGCCTGCAAAGTAGCCAATCTGCCCTACCGATCCATCTTGGGCTTGCCGCGTAATCCATGCAGGGTGCGCCGGGTGCCCAGGCATCGTGAAGGCAAAGTGTGTGATCTCATCGTCGCTGTAGAGAACTTCTAGGTGCTCATCGGGAAAGACCCTCAAGGTCGCTCCGTAAGCTGCATGCACAGAAGCTCTGTAAGCAATCCACTGCTCAGGGGTGACCTGAGCCTCTGGGAAAGGCTTGTATGCCGGGCCGCTCGCGCTTGCGACGGGAACGCCGAGAAAGAGGGCAACTGCTAGAAGGATTCTTCGCATGGCACCTAACGCTGGAGCTAAGCGGCCACATCAATCGTGAAGCGATTGATTGGTCCGCTTGAGCGAACTGTTAGGCACTGATCTATCTCAGTGCCGAGAAGATGAAGCCTAGCGCAGGAAACATGGCAAGGCCCGCACCGATGCCGAGGACGACGGGCGTGAGCCATATGGGGCCCGGAAGGTGGCGTGCTAACCACCCTGGAACCAGCGAGACCAGCATCGCGGCCGCAAGGCCGATCAACCATTCCTTGGCGCCGTCGCCCCTCACTATTTCCATAAGGGCTTGCGACAGAACCGCAAGAGCCGCTACTACGGAGTATCCGTAAGCGACAAAGAAGCGCGTCCGATTCTCGCCGTGACCGATCATGCTGCCTCCGTGCCTAACGTCTGAGTTAAGCGGCAGCTCCAATCGCGAAGCGATTGGACTGTCCGCTTGAACGAATAGTTAGGCGGAATGTGCCGGAGCGAGGAACAGCAGACAAGGCCGGATTGAGTTTTGTTGTGCCCGCGCCTGCCTAAACCTGGCACTGGCTACTCGACGGCCCGTCGGACTTGCGACGCGCGGCTACACAGCGCGGGCGGGCCGGATGTCTCGCGGCCAGTTGTCTCGCACTTGCCGAGACCGAACTCGCCTCAGCCCACCCTAGAACCAACCGCCTAACGCTGGAGCTAAGCGGCCACATCAATCGCGAAGCGATTGATTGGTCCGCTTGAGCGAACTGTTAGGGGCAAGTTTGACATGGAGCCTCTGCCGGTAGTCATGAAGTTACCGCGCGACGGCCTCGGTATCGAGGAACCTCTCCCCGACTCCATCGACCCAGCCACCGGAGATCCTTGCAACGGGCATGTACGGGTGGCAACAAACAACTCCGGCGATGAACTCCACAAACGTGAGCTCAAAACGAACCACATCTCGGCGCCCGTCCACGCACACGATGCGCCATCCGTCGCCAGAGTCAAAGCCGTAGAGAGCTCCGACCTCATCAGTGGCAAATCCAATGACGTCACCCCTAGGCGCTGGAAAGTCCGAGGTGACGTAATAAAGCTCTTCATTGAAGTAGCTGGCTGCCAGGACTGGCTCCTGTCGAATCCATGTGTCGCGATACTCCCCAAGCTTCAATCCGCCGTGTCCGTACAGTTGCAAAAAGTCCAGGTAGTCCTGCGGGATGCCCGGAAACTGAGCTGCAATTCCCGTGGCCTCCTCCGGCGAAAGAGGGGCGAGCTCAGACAGCGCATCTTCAATTCTCTTTTGGAGATGGCTCGTAAATTCCGCGAAAAGTCGCATCCTGCCTGCCCCTAACTGGTGAGCTAAGCGGCAGCATCAATCGCGAAGCGATTGATCTGTCCGCTTGAGCGAAATGTTAGGCGCCAATTTAGCCGAATTGGACCGCCACGAGATCTGCCGGCGTTGGCTGTGCCAGTCGGAGCCCTTCCCGCGCCTCTGAATACTGGTGATGCAGGCCGCTGCTGCAATACCAAATAGAAGAGACGTCGAGGTCATACCCGCCAGGACAGTTGCGCCAGACCTCAAGCCCGTACAGCGGCACTCTATGTGCCTCGAGGAGCGCCATGAACTCAAGCGCTCGGCTCGCCGGCATACCGCGTTCCGCAACGCCTTCCAGCGCCGCATGGCCGTGCTCCTCGACGAACGCGAGGAGCTTGGAGTACAGCTCCGTGTGACTGCGATCTGTCATTGGCGCCTAACGCTGGAGCTAAGCGGCCACATCAATCGCGAAGCGATTGATTGGTCCGCTTGAGCGAAATGTTAGGTGCGAG
>NZ_JAUBPB010000112.1:0-10538 GCF_036700545.1 Microcoleus sp. SVA1B4 | reverse complement strand
TTAAAAGTTTTTTTTAGTTATTTAGTAATGCACAAATTTAGGTGTTTGTCAAATTAATTTAGATGCGTTTACCCTGGTTTCACCAGCAGCCAAATCAAGCGGGAAGTTGTGAGCATTGCGCTCGTGCATCACTTACATACCCAAGTTAGTGCGGTTAATCACATCAGCCCAAGTATTGATCGCACGACCTTGAGAGTCGATAATCGATTGGTTGAAGTTGAAGTTGCTAGGTCGATCGAGATGACAGCTTAATTATGCCCGCACCAACTCCAACCGATATCGATACAAAGCCACAGGATGCCCCCCAGCCGCAAAATAATCCGGGTCTTGCGGCGACAAATAAATCGCTGTCACCTGATCCGCCTCAATTCTTTTACTCGCAGAATCGCCATTTTTCCCGCCTCCAACAACTCGATAAGCCGTTGTTGTTTCCACCTCGTTTAAATAAATATCAGACTCTCCCCGAAAAATCTGCTGAGAAATCTCTGTAGACACAAACTCGCGAGGATTCGGCGTCTCAGTTCCCCGACTGGTAACAATCGAAATTAGTTGGCGTTCCCCTTTCAAAACAGTAATTTGGCGGTTGGGATTCGTCGGATCGACTTTCACCGAAACTACGCCACGATCGCCTAAATAAGCCTTAGCAATATTCAAACCGTTAAAAGTGCGATCGGCTACAATCTTTTGAGCCTTTTTAAGTGTATAATTAGAAATTAACCCAAGATTTTTTTCAGGTTGAAATCGCACTTTAAATAATATCGGCTGCTGCAAATACTGGCGGTTGCTTTCAAACCCAGGCGTGACAATATTTGGCGCTAAAGGAGCGGCTAAATCTACCAAAGTGCTAGCAACATTCCAATTCCCCGCCATCCAGTCGGGATATACCAAATCTCCCTTAGCTACAGCGATAGGAGGCTTGCTTTCCCAATTCGGAAAACTTGATATGCGATCGCCCAAAACCCCCGCCCTCGCACCGCCACCCCACAGCAACACCAGCAAAACCAGACAAAAACCCCAAATTACCTTCATACCCAATTACATTCAAACAACTAATTTTCTGTCTCTCTTTCTCTTCTTTATCTCTTCTCTGCGTTCTCTGCGCCCTCTGCGGTTCATTAATTCAAAAATTAGACAACAAACGACTTAAACATCATATTTTATACCATTTTCATAAACACGCAAGATGCCTGTTGCACAAAAATAAAAGTTCTGCTTGTGGGGAGTAGGGGTTGGGCATCCTACCCGCCCCCAATATGCAATTCAAAGGTGGAAAAGCCGATTTTTTAAAGCGCCTCAACAGGTGCAGGTTCCCAAACCTCCCCGTATTTTTCCTTCAATTCGTGCCAGTTTTCCACCTGTCCGGGTTCGTATTCCCCCGGCTTTCCCCACTGCAAAAACGCGCTCAAAGCAGCCTCATTTTGTTCGTCCAGAAAACGGATTGCATAAGTAGTGAAATTGCCTCTTTTCGCCTCGCCAGTTTCAAATTTCACCTGTTTTATTTTGTCCATATTTAGGTGAAACTCAAATATTTCGGCGTGCATATTGGCATACTTTCCCTTCGGCAACTCCGCATAAAACAGCTTGTGAATTGAACCGCGCACTTCCAGCACAGCCGCGCTGCTAGTCACGATTAAACGCAGCGTTCCCAATTGTTCGCAAGCTTCCAAGAATTCTTTCAGATTAGGCATAATTTAATTGGGGAATTGGGAATTTGGTATTTGGAATTGGGCATTGGGCATTGGGCATTGGGCATTGGGCATTGGGCATTGATTATTGGTAATTAAAAACAACAATAACTAACAACCAATGACTACTGACTACTGACTACTGACTACTGACTAATGACTACTGACTATGTTTCGTGCAGTTCGTAAGCAGCGACAATCCGCTGCACTAGAGGATGTCGCACCACATCCGCCTGAGAGAATTCGCAGAAAGCAATGCCCTCAACGTTGCGTAGAATGTTTTGGGCAACGGACAATCCCGACTGTTGGTTTGGCGGCAAATCTGTTTGAGTGATATCCCCCGTTACTACCATTCTCGATCGAAAGCCCAGACGAGTCAACACCATTTTCATCTGAGCCGGCGTCGTATTTTGAGCTTCGTCCAAAATTACGAAAGCATTGCTGAGAGTGCGCCCCCGCATATAAGCTAAAGGAGCTACTTCGATCAAGCCTCTTTCCATTAAATCGGCCATTTTTTCAGGGTCGATCATTTCTTGCAGGGCGTCGTAAAGCGGGCGCAAATATGGATCGACTTTTTGCTGCAAATCTCCGGGCAAAAACCCTAATTTTTCGCCAGCTTCCACGGCTGGCCTGGTTAAAATCAGCCGTTCGTACTGCTTGCTCAACAGCGCTTGCACGGCGAAAATAGCTGCTAGAAATGTTTTGCCAGTACCAGCGGGGCCAATGCAAAATGTCAGGTCGTGCGTGCGTACTGCTTGGACGTATTGCCGCTGCTTGAAGGTTTTGGCTCTAATTTCTTCGCCGCGGCGGGTTCTGGCGAGAACATCTCGCTGCAAGTCTTGTAAATCGCCTTGGCGGTTGGTATCCAAAGCTTGGCGCGCCGTCTGGATTTCAACTCCGGTAATATTTTTGCCGGATTTCCAATAGTCGGAGAGCGAGCGCACTAATTTATGACACAATTCTACTTGAGTTTTTGTGCCCGAAATCAGCAGTTCTTGCCCTCGCATTACCAGGGTAGCACCGGTTTGCTTAGAGATCATTTTCAGGTTTTCTTCTTGATTACCGGCCAGGGACATTGCACTTTGAGTGCTCGGTAACTCTATTGTTAGTTTTTCATTCATGCCAACATAATCTCCTCCAAATAAGCAATTAAAAGTTAACAACTAAACGTTCAACCAGTCACTATTTGCGAACAAAAAGACGCCCGTTACTAGATTTTACCTAGTATCTAAGGCGTCTTTTAGATTTAGCTCCCAAATGAGTTTGGTGCTTGAGGCACAAATCAAATCTCCCTTCTATTAAGTCAGGCAATTTTAGATTTTAGATGTGAAATTTTAGATTTTAGATGAACCTGATGCCGCTGACATTTGAAATTTAAAATTTTACATTTGTTTCCGATCGCAAAACCGGCAATTTCAAACCAAACGGGGCTTGTAATACCAAGCCTACAACAGGCAATCTAAAATCTAAAATTCTTTCTGGGCTCTGCAGTTAGTTAATAACCGGGAGTATTTCGGCTCGTTCTAAACGTAGGTGTGTTAGTACGGCGAGGTTGTTCTCTCGGAGTTCTGCTAGCCAAGGGACTCGGCGACGGAGGCGGCGTCCGGGGTCGGAAGTCGCCTCGCGGCTCGCGCGAGCCACGATCTGGGCGATCCCGATCCGGGCGGTCGCGATCCGGGCGATCCCGATCGCCCCTGGGCGGGCCAGATCCACGATCGCCCGCTTCGCCATCGTATATATCTAAGTAGAGGGACTGACCAGCCGTCTGCGCCACCGCTTCGAGCGTAGTTCTAATCGCCTGAATATTGCGTCCGCCCCTACCGTAAACCCGGCCTTTGTCGGGATCTTCAAAAGCCAGCCTAACCCAGACCCGCGATTGGCGCGGGTGCAGTTCGCAATCAACCCGCAAAGAGCCGGGGGTCTCTAAAAAAGGCCCAATTAAAAACTTAACCAGTCCAGCATAGTTGGGACTAGCTGACTGTTGCTGTGCTGGATTCAACGTTAGCTCCGGCTCCGACTTGTTCAAATACATGGGCTTTTCTCAGGATGTCACGCACGGTGTCAGTTGGCTGAGCGCCTTCTTGCAGGCGCTTGACAATCGCTGGAACATCCAGCCTGGTTTCGTTATTTCTGGGGTTGTAATAGCCGAGCTCTTCTAGGGGACGGCCGTCGCGGCGAGTAGAACTGTTCATCGCTACAATTCGGTAGCTGGTCTCGCGTTTTTTCCCGTATCTCTTCAATCGCAGTTTGATCATCTTCTTGCACAATAGTCTTGTTCCAATTCTAAGCTATTTTGTCAGTGCTCCTTCCCCGAACCCCAACTCAACCCCTATTTCTTAACCTCCGACCAAAATATCGCTACGATTTGCTGCCCCCAAGGCAGGTCTGGCGCCGTCAATGTGCGGTGTAATTGCTACTGGCAAAATCGATGCAGTTCCCCACTGCTGCACCAATTTTTGCAAAAATATATCTTGCTGCTCTCTCAAAGAGTCCCAATCGGTGCCGCGATTAATAATTGCAAACCAAACTAAACCCCGATCGCGCGTGGGTATGGCTCCCGCCAAAGCAATCACCGTGTCCAAAGTACCAGTTTTCACCACAGCCGATCGCGGAATGTGTCGGTATTCCAAAGTTCCTTTATCGCGCCCGGACACCGGAAACAAGTCAGCAACTGTCAGCCCAGTCGTCTGAAGGTTGCGCGCGATCGCCTGCATCATCCCACAAGCCGCCCTCGGAGACATCTGATTTTCCACTCCCAATCCCGAACCATTAACTAATTGAAGTTCCTCCTCCGGCACCCCCGCGGCCCAAGTCGCTTGCTGCTGCACTATTTTTGCCCCGCCCAAATCGTCGGTCAGCATCTGAGCCATTTCATTGTCGCTGTGGACGTTCATCTGCTTGAGAATTTCGGCTAAAGGGAGCGATCGGCGCTTCAGCAGCAAACGCCCCGAAGTCACAAATTTCTCAGCAATGACGCTGCCGGCAACCGTTACTTGCGGCTTTCTAGTTCCCGGAGCCATCTTAGAATACATTGCCACCACGTCCGCAGGCCAATTACTACCCTCAAGAGCTTGCCGCAGTATCTCCCCCGCCACCAAAGGATCGGACTGATAATTCATGCGGAAATTGCCTGTCACCACCAAATTCCCCGCCACACGATTGATACCCATTTGATTGAGAGCATTGCCCACGGCGATCGCCTCCTCCCACACAAACAGCGGATCGCCCCCGCCGCTGACCACCAAATCCCCCTGCAATACACCATTCCTAATCGGCCCCGTTCCCCGGAACCGCGTTTCAAACTGATAATCCGCGCCCCAAGTTTCCAGCGACGCTAGAGAAGTCGCAATCTTAGTCAGCGAAGCCCCAGGCATCAGCGTCTTGCCCTGCTGACTTACCAGCGGCATCATTCCCGCTTGCACCCAAATTCCCTGATTGCCCTCAATCAAGTTCTTGTCTTTCAACTCTTTTAAATATTCCCGCACTGTCGCTTCTGCTGGCAAGTCGGGATTTGCCGCATTTATTCGCCCAAAAGCCAAATCTTCGGCCACCACTAACCCGGGTATCCCTCCCCGCCAAGCCAGCACTGACGCAGCATTAGGCGCGGCACTGCCTACTCCAGCCATGTCCAGCCACAGAGACATCATCCCTGAGCTAAATAAATCCAGCATTTTTTACTCCTAAAGTCAATCGATATTAGATTTTAGATTTGAGATTAAAGAATTGAAGAAAGCGCTCCCACTGATAAATCCGGGGGCAAGTGATGAGGATGGGGAGCTTTTTTTTCGCTCCACGGATGAATCCGGGGTTTCCGGACTAAAGTGCTTGCGGTCATGTAAACAATTTCATTGATTTTTTCAAGATGCCGTCAAAAATAGTAAAGTAGTGACAAAACAAGTTCTATCAGAGTAGTCGGAAATAAGAATTGTCCGATCGCCCTAGCGAGCGGATTTTAGTTCTTTATTCAGACTTGTGGATTCAAGATCCTGACCGAAAGACGAGACGCAAGCCCCGGACTACCGACATGGGGATAAGTCGGTAGCGGTTTCAACCGCCGTGTATAATCAGCACAAGCGAAAAGTGAGTAGGAATAACATAAGAGCGCATTGAAGTACCCTAGTATGGAGCAATCCCAGCAACGGACAGATCCAACTAGATTTGGAATAGTTAAAGGGCAAATAATGGCAGGGTATGGAGCGTTCAAACTTAAACATACGAAGGCCTCAGAAAGTATACGCAATCTCAGCTTTAAGCTGTTTGAGTGAGTAGAGGGATACTTGAATGTCCCGTTGTCGCCTTGATTGGTGGGCAAGAATCCCCCGGCTTTAGACGTGGGGAGGTTCAATTCCTGGTAGAATTTTTAGTGTTTCTCAAACATTGGTCAATGGGATCGACACGCGCAAGAATTGCAATAGACGCTATGGGTGGGGATCATGCCCCCGCCGAAGTTGTAGCTGGAGCGCTTAAGGCACAAGAAGAATTAGGCGTAGAGATTTTGCTTGTGGGCGACCCACAGCAAATAGAAGACTCGCTCCGGCAACAAGACGCGATCGGCCGCGTCTGTACAGGTCAGCTAGAAATCGTTCCTTCTGAAGGAACGGTGGAAATGCACGAAGAACCTTTGAGTGCCCTCAAACGCAAGCCCAACGCTTCGATTAACGTAGCGATGAACTTGGTAAAGCAGCAGCAAGCTGATGCTGTGGTGTCCGCCGGTCACTCCGGCGCGGCAATGGCTGCTGCCCTGCTCAGGTTGGGTCGGCTCCCCGGAATCGATCGCCCTGCGATCGGTGCGGTTTTGCCGACAATGATACCGGGCAGCTCTGTACTCATTCTCGATGTTGGCGCTAATGTGGACTGCCGCCCCAAATTTTTGGAGCAGTTCGCTCTTATGGGAACTATTTACAGCCAGTGTGTGCTGGGTGTCGCCGAACCTAAAATCGGCCTGCTCAACATTGGCGAAGAACCTTCTAAAGGCAACGACGCAGCCGTGCGAACTCACCAGTTATTGGTGGACAACCCGAACATTCCTTTTGTGGGCAATGCCGAAGGCCGCGACGTGCTGTCTGGGAAGTTCGACGTGATTGTCTGCGACGGGTTTGTCGGCAACGTGTTGTTGAAGTTTGCCGAAGCGGTGGGCGAAGTCGTAGTCCAAGTGCTTAAGGAAGAGTTGGTCAAAGGACTCCAACATCAAATTAACGACCCTATGCTGCAAAAAAGCTTGCAAGGATTCAAGCAGCGGGTAGACCACGTTGAACACGGCGGCGGTTTGCTGTTGGGCGTTGCTGGAGTTTGCATTATCAGCCACGGTTCGTCTCAAGCTGCTTCAATTTTCAATGCCATTCGTTTGGCGAAGGAGGCTGTTGACAACCAAGTGCTGGAGCGAATTCGATCGTCCAATAACCAAAGCGCTCTGGAACAAGAAGCTGTGAACTAGAGGCAGTAAGTAGGAATTAAAAATTAAAAATGTAAAATTAAAAATGTCAGCTTAAACCAACTGTTTTGCTTAAAAAAAAGTAATTTCAGCAGTTTAAAAAATAATTTTAATTGGTAGTTTTTAATTTTTAATTTCTCTATCGAACAGCGAGTAAATGGAGAGGAATGTTGCAGCAATCAGGGTTCGGCATTGCCGTCACGGGTAGCGGTTCTTGTACACCGCAGGTTTCGCTGGATAATAACGGTTTGAGTCAGATAGTAGAAACGAATGACGAGTGGATTGGCGCGCGGACGGGTATTCGCTCCCGCAGGCTGGCGGACGATCGCACTTCTTTGTGCGATTTAGCCACAGAGGCATCTCAAAAGGCGATCGCCATGGCAGAAATTTTGCCGACAGATATCGATTTAATTATTTTGGCGACTTCCAGTCCTGACGATTTGTTTGGCACTGCCAGTAAAATTCAATATCAATTGGGCGCGACAAAAGCTGTGGCTTTTGATTTGACAGCAGCTTGTTCCGGCTTTGTTTTTGGTTTAGTTACAGCCTCGCAGTTCATTCGGACAGGGGTTTATCAAAATGTTTTGCTGATCGGAGCAGATATTTTGTCTCGCTGGGTGAATTGGTCGGATCGGGGTACTTGCATTCTATTTGGAGACGGTGCAGGTGCGGTGGTATTGCAAGCTTCGGAAGTCGATCGCTTTTTGGGATTTGAAATTCGCAGCGACGGCACACAAAATTCGTCACTCAATTTGGCTTACAAAGCCGAGTCAAAAGAATTAATTGAGGGCGTTAGCGTCGGAGTTGGCGGATTTGAACCCATCACAATGAATGGTCAAGAAATCTATCGCTTTGCCGTGAGAAAAGTGCCGGAAGTCATAGAAAAAGCTATGTTTCGGGCAAATGTCAGCGCTGCGGAAATTGACTGGCTGTTGTTGCACCAAGCCAATCAGCGGATTCTCGATGCAGTTGCCCAAAGGCTAAAGATTCCCCCCGAAAAAGTAATCAGCAATTTGGCAAATTACGGCAATACCTCCGCGGCTTCAATTCCCCTTGCCTTAGACGAAGCCGTGCGTCTGGGTAAAGTTAAAGCGGGCGATACTATTGCTGCTGCTGGTTTCGGTGCAGGTTTGACTTGGGGGGCTGCGATTTTTAAATGGGGAAGGTAATACCATTTTCGATTTTAGATTTTAGATTGGGAATTACTGAGGAACTATGGGTTTGGAGCTGGTAAAGCAGTTTCATTCTTTTTGGGAACTGGTATAATGTTTGGCGGCTTTAAACTTTGGCTAATGATTGTGGGGAGTGCGACCGTTGCATAATACAAATCCTTTAACAAGCCATACATAGGGCAAGGGGCGCAGCCGTACTCCCTCGGGACAGGAGTTCTTGACAAGCCCGCCCTGAGATTGAAAATCCTCTATTCTTCGATCGACTTTCCCCGGCTTGAAGGTTAAAAATTTTGTTACGGCTATTAATTAAATTAAAGTAGCAAAAAAAATATAAACCTGGTTAAAATCGCAATTATATGTTATAGTTGTGAGTCGCGAGTAGATAGTTCGTTAACCGAAAGATAGCGGATACCAGCGAGCGAAGTTAGAAGCGGGAAAGAAAGAATTTTTGCAATCACCAATTAGCAACCACCAATTAGCAGATTACCGGAAAAATGACTAAAACAGCATGGGTATTTCCCGGACAAGGTTCCCAGGCGATCGGGATGGGTGCAGACTTATTAAACTTGCCAACAGCCAAAGCCAAATTTGAGCTCGCTAAAGAAATTTTAGGCTGGTCTGTCCCGGAAGTTTGCCAAAAAGAAGAAGCAAAACTATCTCGGACGCTCTACACTCAGCCTTGCTTGTTCGTAGTAGAAAGTATTTTGGCCGACTTAGTGCGAGAAAAAAGCGATCGACCAGCGGTAGTTGCCGGTCACAGTTTAGGAGAATACGTTGCCCTCTACGCAGCAGGCGTCTTTGACTTTGAAACCGGATTGCGCTTAGTCAAACGCCGCGCCGAACTCATGGACACTGCCTCCGGCGGTCAAATGGTGGCTTTGATCGGGTTCGACAGGCAGGAACTAGAACTGCAAATTCAATACAGCCGAGACGTAGTGCTGGCAAACGACAACAGCGAAGCACAAGTCGTGATTTCTGGAACGCCCGCAGCAGTAGAAGATTTGCTTGCCAAAATCAAAGTCAAACGCGCCGTTAAATTGAATGTTTCCGGTGCATTTCACTCTCCCCTGATGGCCGGGGTGGCAGCCGAATTTCAACTAGCCTTAAAGTCTGCCAGGTTTTCCGATGCTAAAATGCTAGTGCTCTCGAACGCAGAACCGTCAGCCACTACCAGCGCAGCCACTTTAAAGCAACGGTTGACTCAGCAGATGACCAAAGGCGTGCGCTGGCGAGAAATTTCCATGCAATTGCCCCAACAAGGAATCGATCGAGTAGTGGAAATTGGCCCCGGCAAAGTTCTCACAGGTTTGATCAAACGGACTTGTCCCGATTTAGCGCTGGTAAATGTTAGCAGTTTTGCAGATTTACCAGCTTAATCTATTTTTAACCTGTGATCAAATCGCAGGCTGTAAAATTCAGAGTTAACAGGCTCTAAGATTGCCCAAAAATGAATCGCACAACAGGCAACTCCGAATATTGGCTGTTGTGCAAATTGGGGATAGACGATCCAGACAGTTAGAAAATATTAATCAAAAATCTAGAAATCGATCGACCTGACGGGGCGATCGACAAATCCTGATATACACTAGGCATAAAAACCAAGCTTAGGAGCGCGAATTAAATAACTTACAATTTTAATTGTTATTGTGGGATGGGCGTCCCGCCCGTCCAAAAAGAACGGGCGGGACGCCCATCCCACTTTCAAGAGTGGAAGTTATTTAATTCTCATTCCTTATCTGGTACTTATTATGAAAAAAGTCCTTTACTGGTTGATGGGCGACAAGGCAGGCAGAACCATAGTTGGTGCCTGGAATTGGATGTGGGGACTGCCCGTAGAATCCGGCGGCCCGGTGGCGGTGGCGGTAGCCGAAGAGTCGCTGCGATCGATGCAAGAATCCGTGCAAAAGCTAGCAGCAGCAGTCTCCACCCAAGTTGCAGCCTACCAGCGCGCCAAAACGAAATATGAAGAAAAAGTTAGGGAAATGCAAACCGTAGAGCGCCAAGCCATCACAGCCCAGCGCAACGGCAACGAAGAAGCAGCCCGCTTGGCAATGGCGAAGGTAATTCAGACAGAACAAATTCTGCCGCAATTAGAATCCCAAGTAAAACAAGCCGAACAATACGTCAACGCTTCCAAAGACAAGCTAAATCGAGAACGGATGAAGCTGGAAGCTTACCGCAAAAGTGGGTCTAAAGCCCCGTCCTTCTAGGACGGCTTTAATTTCTACAATTTGTAAATAATTGTTAAAT
>NZ_JAUBPB010000177.1:0-1000 GCF_036700545.1 Microcoleus sp. SVA1B4 | reverse complement strand
TTAATCAGAAAACTGTAAACTTGTCTTAAGTACAGTTCTACTTCTAAAATTTATGATGTCCCGTCGCAAGTTTTTTAGCACTTTATTTGCAAGCGGATTACAACTCGGCACTGCTGCTTCGCCCCAATTTAACCCAAGCTTACTTTAACCGAGGTGCTATCCGCCTGCAAGTGGAAAATTCCCTGCAGCGCTCGCTGATTTTGAGTCAGCAATTCGTCTCGATCGCGATTTTGCTAAAACTTACTTCAACCGAGGAGTGATTAGATATAAATTGAGAGAGGTTCAGGGAGCATTTGAGGATTTTCAGAAGGCGCCAGGGCTGTTTAAGCTGCAGGGGCAAATAGATTATTCCCGATAAGCGGTTTCTAAAATTAGACAGCTATGGTATTAGTTGAATTTAGGAATGAGGAATTGGGGAATTTGTAAGGTGTGCCATAAGCACCCTACACCTATAGTTAATGTTAGCCAATTCTCAAGGCTGCATCGGCAGGTTGAGGGTTAGGATCACTAGGAATCCTAGATAAAGGAATTGCAAAAGCTGCATTTTGAACAGAGGCGACAGTAGAATTTTGTACCACAGTATAAGCCCCTGCCAAGTTAATGACAGTATTGCTTCCAGATTGAGTGAATGTAGTATCGGATAAATTTCCTGTCAAAGCAATGCGATCGCCTTCCTCTGGTCTAAAATCAACTATTGTATGACTTGTTATGGGTAGGAGAATAAAAGGAAGAGAAGCAGGATCTACTCCGAGCAAAACAAAAGTATCTGCACCACTACCTCCTGTGAGAGTATTGTCGCCTGTATCTCCAATCAAAATATCATTGCCATCACCACCAATTAAGATATCATTCCCTTGACCGCCTCGCAAAAAGTCGTTACCAGCATCACCATTGAGAGTATCGTCAGCGAAATTGCCAATCAGAATATCGTCGCCCACACCTCCGCTAATGGAGTCGTTACCTTTGCCGCCTCTAAGAAAGTCGTCACCCGCTTCGCCCG
>NZ_JAUBPB010000111.1:0-12777 GCF_036700545.1 Microcoleus sp. SVA1B4 | reverse complement strand
GGGATTTTAAAATCCCAAAAGCCTTTCGACCCCAATTATTTGACTGCTACCCCTTGACAGGTCAAGACAGTATCTACAGGTAATTGCGAATGGTGCAAGATGTGAGTTAAAACTGACTGAAGAACAACATTCTTAAAAATCTGTAGGGGCGGGTTCACCAATAGCTTAAAGAGATACCCAAAGACTCAAAAACCCGCCCCCACCCCGCGATAAATTCCTTTATTTATATTGGTGTAACATCTCAGTTTTAACCGACTGAAGATTAACCTTCTGATTTTTTTTATAGCAGATTAATGAGTGATTCAACCAAACAAAACAAAATTTTAGCATTCTATCTCGGTCAGCAGCCTGATTCACAAGGCCGGGCGATCGAGGATATTTGGTCGTGGGATTACCAGAAGCTGGAATCCGTGCACAATTACATTCAATGGCTGTTTCCGCTGAGAGAAAAGAGTCGCTTTAATTCCAGTGCTCCAACTTTAAATGATGAGGTGATTCAAGCTTTTAGAACAAGTGAAGAGTTGAGAAGTCGCTTATTCAAATCTCTAAAAGTCATGCTGGCGTTTTACGGGTTGGAATGCCGCGAAGGGGAAAACGCAGAAATTGTAATTGCCAAATCTGCAGAATATTTGTCAAGAAAAAGACAGTGGATAGAAAAATTTAATCACAACTATTTGCGGCTGACTAGGATTCTCACAAGTTTAACAGAGTTGGGATTAAAAAAATATGCTTTGGCTCTTTTCAAATGTTTAGATGATATCTATAATGAAGACCAAAAAAGTATTGGTTTAGAAACTTATACTTATTGGAAAAATGCTGTAAATCGTTAGAACTCACATCTTGCATTATTGTTAAGAACGGGCTCTTCGGCCCGTTCCACAATAAAATTGAGTTTTGTGGAACAGGTCTCTTGCCTGTTAGGGGCGGGCTAGAAGCCCAACCTTTACTCCCCACAAGAAAATTTATTTAATTTTTGTGGAACAGGCCGGAAAGCCTGTTACTGACATTGGTGCATTTTTACACCCCAAGCGGATTCATGCTCAAAATAAAATTTTAAATGATTTGAACCTTTTTCGCGATCGCCCTGTCTAAACACTTCAGATAACGAACTGGTGGGGGAGACTTCACAGGTGTTAGCTGTGTCAGCCAATGTTTTAATCGATGACTGTTCCGACTCGGACTTAGTTGCTCAATGTTTAAAGGGCGATCGCACTTGCTTTCGCTACCTTTACCAACGCTACCAACACAAAGTCAGGTCAACCCTTTACCAACTATGCGGCCCCTCGCTTCTTGACGATTTAGCACAAGAAGTATTCCTGCGAGTCTGGAAAGGATTGCCCAAACTGAAGCACCAGGAAAACTTTTCTACTTGGCTTTATCGAATCACTTGGAATGTGGCTTCCGACCAAAGACAAGCATTTGCTAAACAGCATTCTTTTGACTCCCAACTCAAAAATCAAGAAACAATGGATCGGGTTATTCTCAAAGATAACACATCGGACTTGATGCAGTTGCACTATCAAGATTTAGTGCAGCGCGGACTGGAGCAATTGAGCTTTGAACACCGCAGCGTTTTGGTGCTGCACGACTTAGAAGACATCCCGCAAAAAGAAGTAGCCCAAATTTTGGGACTGCCTGCGGGAACTGTCAAATCTCGCGTGTTTTATGCCCGAAATGCTGTGCGGCAATTTTTGCAAAAAGAAGGTGTCATCGAGCTATGAATAACCCAAGCAGCGACCAAGAGTTAGTTAATTTCTTGAAGCAACATCGCGCCAATATTCCTGAATCTGCACCAGATTTAGAGCAAAAAATTCTAGCAGCAATAGAAACTAATCAGGCGAGCCTTCTTAATGAAAAACACCGGGAAAAAAGGCGAGGAACTACGTCACCTAAGTCTCATGACAGGTTAAAAATATCATCTGTTTCTAAGTGGGGTGTGTCGTCTGCGATTGCTGCTAGCCTGCTACTTTTTTGGTCTGGCTACCGTCCGTTTGAGACTGCACAATTACCAGATGAGGAAACAGCTAAGTTAGAAGCATTTTTAGTGACTAACTGGGAGGGTGTACTCCATGACTCTCCTCAAGAAAATATGACCGATCGCCCGCCAACAGACTGGTTGAATTTCCCTGTTTCCTCGGAAAGCGAACCGCCAACAAATAAGTAATATCAAAGAGGTAATTTTCATGTCAATTCGTCGTATTTCTGCCCTAGCCGTTTTAATGCTGACTCTCGGCAGCACAGCCGCAGCAATAGCAGTTCCTAATCCTTTAGAACCGGAAACAATTGCCCAAAATCAGCGTCCAAATCGACCCGCTGGCATGGAAGGTGGGATGTTCGAGAAACTTAATTTAAGCGCAGACCAAAAGCAGAAAATGCAGGCCGTGCGCGATCGCTACAAAGACCAACTTTCCCAGCGAATGCAAGCAGTTCGCCAAGCCCGACAAGAATTGGACACGATGATGTCCGGCACGGCAAATGCCAGCGAAATTCGTGAAAAACACCGTCAAATAATGGGATTGAGACAGCAGTTTGAAGAGGTGCAATTTGAAAATACACTCGCATTGCGAGAAGTGCTCACGCCTGAACAGCGCAGCCAATTCGCTCAACTGATGCAGCAGCGCCGACAAAATGCTAAAAACCGGATGCAAAACCGTCAAAAACCGCAGTAATAGTGCCATTTTGTTCACGGCTTATTAGAGCCCCGACTTCTTTAAGAAGTCGGGGCTGTGGGTGTTATAATTAATATTTGTTGTTAAATATCAATTACTGAATGAATTTAAAAAACCATTCGAGTTACATTTATTTACACGGATTTGCATCAAGTCCCGATTCCCTTAAGGCAAGATATTTCCGAGATTGCTTTTCGTCCCTAGAAATTGACCTAAAAACTCCCGATCTCAATCAAAACGATTTTTCCGGTCTCACCCTCACCCGCCAGTTGCAGCAAATAGAAACAGAATTTTTGCAAACCCCTAATTCGATATCCTCCCCATCGGCAGACAAGGAACAATTAGGGGGAGTTACAATAATTGGGTCTAGTTTTGGGGGGCTGACAGCGGCTTGGTTGGCCCAGCGACAATTGTCAGTAAAACAAATAGTTTTGTTAGCACCGGCTTTTCAATTTATCTCCCACTGGCTGCCGCTGTTGGGACAGCAACAGTTAGAAAAGTGGCAGTCGGAGAAATATTTGCCCGTTTACCACTACGGCGAACAAGGTTATCTGCCGCTGAATTATCAGTTTTTGGCAGATATGGCTCAATACCCTGAAGAAAAATTAATGCGGTCAGTCCCTACGTTAATCCTTCACGGCCAGCATGATACAATAATACCGATTCAAGCTAGCAGAGATTTTGCCGCTAACCGTCCCTGGGTGCAATTAATCGAATTAGAAGACGATCATTCTTTGGGAAATGTCCTAGCGGAAATTTGGGAAGCGATTCAAAAGTTTTGCCAATTCAAAAATTAAAATTTGACCAACTTGCAAGTCTTAACAATCAAATGACTCAACAAGATCGATCGACTCGCACCTTAGCCGTTGACATTGGCGGAAGTGGCATCAAAGTTATGGTTTTGGACAATGAAGGCGAGCCCCAAACGGAACGCAGCCGTTTAGAAACGCCTCAACCACCAAAACCAGAACCCGTATTAGAGGCGATCGCCTCTTTAGCAAGCGGACAAGGGGAATTTGACCGAGTATCCGTCGGTTTTCCCGGCGTCGTGCGTCTAGGCGTCATCAAAACCGCAGTGAATTTAGATCCGTCTTGGATAGATTTTGACCTAGAAACTACCCTTAAAGATCGCTTGGGGAAACCTGTGCGAGTGGCTAACGATGCCGATATTCAAGGATTGGGAGCAATGGCTGGGACGGGGGTAGAATTAGTAATTACCCTGGGCACCGGTTTCGGTTCTGCCTTATTTGTCGATGGTATATTGGTGCCAAATCTAGAATTAGGGCATCACCCGTTTCGCAAAGGGGAAACTTATGAACAGCAATTAGGGCGATCGGCATTAGATACAGTCGGTTCCAAAAGATGGAATCGCCGTTTGGAAAAAGCGCTCACCTATCTGCAAAATCTCTTTAACTGCGATCGCATTTACATCGGCGGCGGCAATACTAAAAAGATAGTTTTTGAGTTACCGCCGCAGGTTAAAATAGTACCAAATGTGAGCGGTTTATTGGGCGGCATTGCTTTGTGGCGGGATTGAATAAACAAACTTTGTGGCCAAAATACCCAAATATATCAAAGAAACCGGATTTGTTACTCGGATTAAAGGCAATAATCCAGTCTTTCGGTAAAAAACCCGGTTTCTGAATCCACGACGGTTGATTTGGTTTTTTGGCTTGTGGGATGGCAGTTTAAAAAATTATTCGCCCATCGGATCGCGGTAGCGTTTGGGTTCATCCTTGCGAAAGAGATTCGCCAAACCGAGGATGCCCAACAAACCCAAAGCACCCCAATGATTATTGTCGCGCTTGCTTTCTTGAAAGGGAGTGGTGTCTAGAATAACTCGATTAGAATCAGTATTGTTCTGTGCCGGAGCTGAGTCCGTTTGAGCCCAGGCCGGCGCTGAAGGGAGAATCGCCACACTCAAAGCTATGAGGGTAGCGGCGACATTTTTAGATATATCGGAAGTCTTGAGTTTCATACTTGGTTTCCACCTATTAGCAGTTACTTTCTAAGAATAATCACTTGGCCGCAGCCGACGCATCAATCGATCGACAGAAACTCAATTCCTTCTCTCCTCTTGCTTTCGAGATAGAACAAGCTCTATGCTAAGTTCAGATGCTTCTAAGCAGATAATCTAAAATAAAAAGTCGTAAATTATACCATGCTTCCCTTTATCCGAAAAGAGTTAGCCGAACTTACCGCATACACTCCCCATCCGGGCGGCACATCAGGAGAACCAGCGCACTCGGAAAGTGCGATCGATCGCCTCGATACCAACGAATGCCCCTACGACTTGCCAGAAGAATTAAAAAAAAAGCTAGCTTGGACTTACCAGCAGTTAATTGAGACAAATCGCTATCCCGACGGAGGGCACGCAGCGCTCAAAGAGGCGCTCGCCCAATACGTCAATGAATCCCTAAATGTCCCCCCCCTTAACAAGGGGGGGCTAGGGGGGGTTACAGTGCCAAAAACCGCCATTACAGCCGACAATATTTCTGTGGGCAACGGTTCCGACGAACTAATTAGATCCATCTTAATAGCTACTTGCTTAGGCGGTACAGGCTCTATTTTCGTTGCGAATCCCACCTTTTCGATGTATGGAATAATCGCCCAAACCCTCGGCATTCCCGTTGTCAGTGCTCAGCGAAAAGAGGAGACTTTTGAAATCGATATCGAGGCGGCTAAAAGGGCGATAGCCCAAAATCAAAATCCCCCCGTGCGCGCCGTCTTTGTCGTTCACCCCAATTCGCCCACAGCCAATGCTTTGACACCAGATGAAATAGAATGGTTGTCAACTTTACCCGAAGAGATATTAGTAGTAATTGACGAAGCTTATTTTGAATTCAGCCAAAATACTTTAGCAGACCAATTGCACCATCACCCGAATTGGATAATTTTGCGGACATTTTCCAAAGCATTTCGACTAGCATCAATGAGAGTCGGATATGCGATCGCCCATCCCGAACTCACAGCCGCCTTAGAAAAAATCCGCCTCCCCTACAACCTTCCCAGTTTCTCGCAAACGGCCGCCGAGTTAGCCTTAGCGCAGCGCCAGTTATTGCTAGCAACTATTCCCGAAACTCTATCAGAAAGAGCCAAATTAATTGCAGCGCTAACTCAGCATCAAAAATTGCAAGTTTGGCCGAGTGCGGCTAACTTCGTTTACCTGCGGGTGAAAGCCGCTGAGGGCGAATCTGCTGAACAGGAACACAAACAAATCATGCAGCAGCTAAAAGAGCGGGGTACTTTAATTAGGCATACTGGAGGAGGTTTGCGAATTACGGTGGGTAGCCCGGAGGAAAATCAGCGAACAGTCGATCGAATCGCAGCGATTTTGAATTGACAAAACTCCTTAAAAATGGTGTCGAATCAGCGAAATTAATCAAATTACATAGAGTGTTGGGTTTCGTGCCTCAACCCAACCTACACTATTAAGTAAGCTGGCATTCTGTAGGTTGGGTTGAGCGATAGCAAAACCCAACACCCAATTTATTAATAATGTTGGGTTTCATTCCTCAACTCCACGGCTTATACAGAATGTTGGGTTTCGTGCCTCAACCCAACCTACATTATAAAAATGAGTGCTTAGCCCATGCAGTATCGTCGTCTAAAAAGTCCCGGAGCTACCTACTTTTTTACTATTGTTACCTATCAGCGCCAACGCTTATTTTCTGACCCCGAAATGGTAGAGTTGCTTCGCGCTGCATTACGCAATGTTATAGCTAGATTTCCCTTTACAATTGATGCTATTGTTGTTTTACCCGACCATCTCCATTGTATTTGGACGCTGCCCGCTCAAGATGCTAATTTTTCAAGTCGCTGGCGATTGATCAAGAATTATTTCAGTCGTAATTGTCCTGAGCAATATAAACAAAATCGTTCAGTGTCTCGTTTGAAAAAAGGTGAGCAAGCTATCTGGCAGAGGCGGTTTTGGGAGCATCAAATTAGAGATGAAGTGGATTTTGCCAATCATGTGGATTACATTCATTATAATCCGGTCAAGCATGGATTAGTTGCCGCACCACGGGATTGGGAATATTCCAGTTTTCATCGCTATGTGCAGGATGGTTCTTATTCAAGGGATTGGGGCGCGAATGTTCTGATTGAATGGGACAATGAAGTTGGTCAGGAATAATGAATATTAATTTGGCAACAAATCTTGCGTAGGTTGGGTTGGAACGATAATGGAAACCCAACATCAACATCGGTTGTGTTGGGTTTCGTTCCTCAACCCAACCTACGGCTAAAATGATGTAATAACATTTTTAATTATCAATTTGTCGCGCCGCCCGAATGGTTTGGGGAAATACGCCTACTAAAAGTGCCAAAGCTTCATCGGGAATTTGTGCCACCGTTTCCGAATCCAAATATTGTTCAAACTGAGTTAAAACCATTTGTGCGCGTTCCAAAGCTGTAGGCTTTGCCGTTAACTGTTCCATTAACCGCACCCACTGCCGCCGAATTCCCAAAGCTTTCTGTATTTCTTGGGGAGAGTGAGGGCAAACCAAACAAAAATCGCCCACGGGAATCGCCTGCACAGAGTCAACATCAAAAGCGCCCCCAACGGCAGCCCCAGGCCCGGCAAACTCCGCGTGGAAACGTTTAATCAAAATTAGGCCGTTCCGGCGACGGCTATCTACCATCAACAGCTTACCGCTGTTGATTTCTGCGAGAATGTCAGAGGAGTGGGGGTGTTCTGTCAAATCTGTGCCAAGGTTTCGATTTCGCAAGTCCGGGTCAGCAGAAAAGCCGAGGCGGACAATATAATTAGAGGTAAGATTAGAGCTGGTTGAAGTATCAATTTTTTTCTCCTCCCGCTGCTGATCGAGATTATTCATTTAAAGTCATAAATTAATACTGTCACAAGGTGGTCGTTTGAGTGCGATCGAATATCAAATGCAGGTAGAACAAGCAGTAGACACCCTGAAAGCGGATCTCCCGACGCTTTTTGAAAAAGACATCTCCTACGACATCTACACAAAAGATGTTTATTTTCAAGACCCTGTTAACAAATTTAAAGGAAAAATTAACTATCGCATTATCTTTTGGACTCTGCGATTTCACGGGCAGCTATTCTTTAACGAGATTTTCTTCGACCTGCACGACGTAGGTCAGACAGCCCATGATAGTATTGTGGCAAATTGGACTGTTCGCGGCACACTGCGGGTTCCCTGGAAAGCTCGGATTTTTTTTAACGGCTACTCTACTTATAAACTGGACAAAGACGGCTTAATTTACGAACATATCGACACCTGGGACAGAGAACCCGGAGAGATTTTCAAGCAGTTTTTCCGCAAGGGGGAGGAGGGAAGCCAAGTATAAGCCAAAAAGGTCGATCGCGCCGAGCCATCCGGGTCGGCAACCGAATTAACTTATAATGGCTAAAATAATCATCATCCCTCCGATTCATTTTTTGCTATTTGTAAATTGCTAAAATGATTGTCGCCGTTGATGGATTTTCTGCTATTTGCACTCCTGAAAAATCTCATGGCTGATATTGTCCAGACTGCCACCAATGCAGACTCTTTCAAAACACCCGTGACTGTTATTGAAGCGGCTGGTTTGTTAGATTTATTGCAAACACCGGCACCTTATACCAGCATTGCTTGCAGCATAATCAAACTTGCGGCATCTCTAGATTTAGTAGGGTGATTATGGGCGCACCTTACATTTTAAACTAGAGAACTTACGCAAGTGTCACAATTAGTAAGGTGGGTCAGATCCCAAACCCTCGATCATCTGTCCATCAATCGGTCTGACGCACCCTACAAGTCGATTGGATCGTGACACTTGCGTAATTGCTGAACTAATTATCAGAACCTAAAATCAATGCCGATCGCGCCGGCAGCATCAATTCTAAAAGGCGAGTTTCCCCGTCACCTTTCCAAACAAACTCGCCTTTACCGAACAGCAATTTATCGTGAGGAGATTTCAAACTAGCTGGCTCAAAGCTAATATTAGCTTCTTCGGTCGCGACATTGACAGCAACAACTATTTCCTCATCCCCCAAAATTCTGGCAAAAACGTAAACCGTTCCCTCAGCAAACAGAACTTGGTACGAACCAGTGCGGAGGGCAGCGTATTTGTGACGCAAAGCTATCAACTGCTTGTGATAATCTAAAACATCAAGTTCCCAGCGAGCTTGTAAGGGAAAACTGCGGCGAGAATCGGGATCGAGAGCACCGGGCAAACCAACTTCATCGCCGTAGTAAATGCTAGGAGCTCCCGGAAAAGTTAACAGCAGCAAAGTTGCGAGTTCGACACTAGCTTTATCGCCTCCTGCAATTGTTAACAACCTCGCAGTATCGTGACTGGCCAACAAATTAAGTTGAGTTAGCTGTATGGGCCACGGGTACATTTCCAAAACCTGCTGAATTTTGTCGCCGTACTCTTTAGCAAAAAGCGGCGGATAGGGATGGTAAGCACGGCCTTCAATTTGAGTTAAATCAACCCTGTCCCCCGCTGCAAAAGCAATAGTCGGTGCAGCAAAAAGATAATTCATCACCCCGTCAAATTGAGTACCGTCGAGCCATTCTGTCGCATCTTCCCAAACTTCGCCCACAATGTAAGCTTCGGGATTAACTGCTTTAACTCGGTCTCGAAATTCCTGCCAAAATCCCGGGGTTTTAATTTCAAAAGGAACGTCCAGCCGCCAGCCATCGACGCCGAATTTAATCCAATATTCGGCGATTTCCATGATGTATTCTCGCACTTCTGGATTCTCGTGATTGAATACAGGAAGGGCTCGATTCCCATCCCAACCGGCATAATTAGCAGGAAAATTGCCGTCGTAGGCAGATAACGGCCAGCCTTCAATTTTAAACCAATCGAGCCAAGGAGAACCGGGGCCGTTTTCGAGGATGTCGTGGAAGAAGAAAAAGCCGCGGCTGGCGTGGTTGAATACGCCGTCGAGGACGATTTTGATGTTGCGATCGTGAGCTGCGTCTAGAAGCTCTTTAAAAGCTGGATTGCCACCCAACATCGGATCGACTTGATAGTAGTCGTGGGTGTGGTAGCGGTGATTGCTGGCCGACTGAAATATGGGGGTGAAGTAAATTGCGTTAATGCCTAAGTCTTGCAAGTAGTCTAGCTGTTCCATCACGCCCCACAAGTCCCCCCCTTTGTAGCCTTGCAGGGTGGGGATTGCGTGCCATTCTTCCCACATGAAGTTTTGCAGCATGCGTTTGCGGGGCTGTTTGCTTTTGGCGAAGCGATCGGGGAATATTTGGTAGAATACGGCGTTTTTAACCCAGTCCGGCGTTTGAATTTGCATACACTTTTTCTAGCTTTTACGGCTTAGGCTACAGTAGCAGATGTTTCTAGCGGATCTAACTTTTGGTAGAGAATAGACATTTTATCCCATTTTGTCGATCGACAAATTGTAAAATATTACACAAATTTGCAGTCAATCTAAGATGGAAAACTGACTCTACCTAGAAGAAATTTATCGTCCCGGCGGGCGGCGCTTTCTGACTGGTGTGGAGTCGGACAAACTCAGATAACAGGAGCGCCAGCCAAAAGAACCCGATCAAATTCCAGCAGAACCCGATCGCGAGGAAGGGCCTATAAACAGCGTCAGCGCCCGTGGTGGTGCGATCGACCGGCCTTGAAAAAGAACAATAGCGCCATGAGCCTCGATCGAGAAATTGTGAAAACCGGGAATTTACCCAAAAAACTTGTTATTAACAGCCAAAACCCCGAACCTTATTCTTTCCTTAAACTGCCTTTATTTATTGAAGGGTGTTTTAACTCACAACTCCCAACTTTTTTAAATATCCATTATTGATTGAGGGGTATTTTAACTCACCACTCAAAACCCCTAACTCCAGCCCCGCACACAATCCAACTCTTCTAAACCGGGTTTTATAACTCTTATTGAGGGTTTGAAGAAGTATTGGGATTAAACAACCCGGTTTGTGGGTAAGCGACTCAACTCCTAACTCAAAACTCAAAACTTCCTTGCTCCCCCCCCTTGTCAAGAAGCCCTCACCATCCGACACTGTACTTGGAGAGTTAATCGACCCTAGGGAGAAAGTTCCTTGAAAAAAGTTTTAGCCATCATCCTCGGTGGCGGTGTAGGCACCCGCCTTTACCCCCTAACCAAATTGCGAGCCAAACCCGCAGTTCCCCTCGCAGGCAAATATCGCCTCATCGATATTCCTCTCAGCAACTGCATCAACTCGGAAATAGTCAAAATCTACGTCCTCACGCAATTCAACTCGGCATCCCTGAATCGTCACATCGCTCGCACCTACCAGTTTTCCGGCTTCACCGAGGGATTTGCCGAGGTGCTCGCCGCCCAGCAAACTCAGGAAAACCCCAACTGGTTTCAAGGGACAGCCGACGCAGTTCGCCAATATCTCTGGCTGCTAGAAGAGTGGGACGTTGACGAATACTTGATTCTTTCGGGCGATCACCTCTATCGCATGGACTACCAGAAGTTTGTGCAGAGACACCGCGAAACCAACGCCGATATCACCCTCTCGGTGTTGCCAATGGACGAGAAGCGGGCCTCGGATTTTGGTTTGATGAAAATCGACGACAGCGGCCGCATTGTTTCTTTCAGCGAAAAGCCAAAAGGCGATGCGCTCAAACAAATGCAGGTGGATACTACTAAACTGGGACTGACAGCGCAGCAGGCTCAGGAAAGTCCTTACATTGCTTCGATGGGGATTTACGTCTTCAAAAAAGAAGTTCTGATTAAACTTCTGAAAGAATCTCCCAACCAAACTGATTTTGGTAAAGAGATTATTCCGAATAATGCAAAAGACCACAACGTTCAAGCTTATTTGTTTGACGATTATTGGGAAGATATCGGAACCATTGAGGCTTTTTACGATGCTAACTTGGCTCTGACCAAACAGCCTCAGCCGCCTTTCAGTTTCTACGATGAAAATGCGCCGATTTATACTCGCCCGCGTTTCTTGCCGCCGACTAAGCTTTTAGATACTCACGTGACTGAATCGATTATTGCTGAAGGCTGCATTCTCAAACAGTGCCGGATCGACCATTCTGTGTTGGGAGTTCGATCGCGCATTGAAGCTGGATGTACAATTCAAGACACCCTGGTAATGGGTGCTGACTTCTACGAACCCGACGCCGAACGGCATTCGAGTTTGGACAACGGCGGCGTCGCCCTCGGTATCGGTGCAGATACTACAATTCGCCGCGCGATTGTGGATAAAAATGCCCGCATCGGCCGCAATGTTCAAATAATTAATAAAGACGGAGTGGAAGAAGCCAACCGTGAAAACCAAGGTTTTTACATCCGCAGCGGCATTATCGTAGTCCTGAAAAATGCCACGATTCCTGATGGAACTATCATTTAGTTATTAGTCATTAGTCATTAGTCGTCAGTCATTAGTTTTTTAAGTTAAAATCTGTTACCTGCTTTTCAAGTGACTGATGATAAATAAGTAAATTAGTGACAGATCACCAATGACCGATGACTGATGACTGATGACGAAATTCATTCTTTTTTTTGTTGATTATTAATTCCCACCGCTGATGCGAGTTTGTCGAAATACTTGGCTTTATTCCAATGCTCGCGCATTATTAATAAGCGACAGTATCTGTTACTGTCTGCCGCGATACAGATATGTCCGATCGCCTGCGTCTAGCGAATAGCTTCTGATTCTTGTATTTGCGCTGGTAGCACGACTGACAAATGCGCTGCCCGTTTCTGAGTACCACAGCACTCTCGGAACTATCTTTCCAATCGTCGCAGCAGCCACAAGGCCAACTTAGCAAATAATTCATAATGTTAGCACCCTAGTAGCGTTAAAAGCTTATCGCTATACTATTCTATCTTAATGTTTTATAAAAATGTGTGATTTAGCTAACAGACAGCAAAGAAATTATGTTATATTAGTTGGATTTAAATCTATTCAGAGGTTGTAAAAATAAAATTTTATAGGACGGATCTGGGGTGAATAAAAAATATCTAGGAATTTTGTGGAAGAACGGCGCAATTTAGGGTATTATATAGTCACAATTTAGAAACCAGATTTGACCGAACTTGCTGATGAAAACCTGCTAAGGAATGAGAATTAAATAACTTTCACTCTTGAAAGTGGGATGGGCGTCCCGCCCGTCCAAAAAGGACGGG